>CAZMSM010000016.1:18263-41254 GCA_964568955.1 uncultured Eubacteriales bacterium
GATGAATCAAGACGACTTTTTGTATGACAGGCGAACAATGATGGTGGCAACAAATGCTTTTGGGATGGGGATTGATAAAAGCAACGTGTCTTTCGTCATTCATTACAATATGCCAAAAAATATCGAGAGCTATTATCAGGAAGCCGGCAGGGCAGGGCGCGACGGAACGCCCGCGGACTGTATCCTGCTTTACAGCGGTAAAGATGTTGTAACCAATCAGTTTTTGATTGAAAACACCAACGAAAACAATAATTTAGACCCGGAAACATTGGAGATGGTCAAGCAAAAAGACCGGGAACGCTTAAAACAAATGACCTATTATTGCCATAGTTTTAACTGTTTGAGGGAATACATTCTAAAGTATTTCGGCGACAAGGCAAAAAATTATTGCGGCAATTGCAGCAACTGCAATACAAATTTTGAAGAGGTAGAAATTACAGAATATGCGCAAAAAATACTCTCCTGTGTTGCAAGAATGGGTGAGCGTTATGGGGTCAAGATGATTATTGATACCCTGCGCGGCAGCAAGGCGGAAAAAATATTAAATTTTCGCTTAGATCAGCTGACAACCTATGGGATTATGTCAAACGTGAAAGAAAAGCGAATTCGTGAAATAATCAATTATTTACTCGTCAACGAATACCTTGAGCAAACAAATGCGGAGTTCCCTGTTATTAAAATGATGCCAAAGGCGAGAGAGATTCTTTTTAACGGCGAAAAGCACATCATGAAAATAGCAAAAGAACAGCAAGAAGCTGCAAAATCATCTAAGAAGAGAATTCAGGTTAACAATGCGTTGTTTAACACGTTGAAAACGATTAGACTTAACTTTGCCAAAGCGAAAAGCGTGCCGGCATTCGTTATTTTTACGGACGCTACCCTTATTGATATGTGCAGTAAGCTGCCAACCACCGACAAAGAATTTTTAGAGGTATCGGGTGTTGGCAAGGTTAAGTTTCAAGCGTACGGTGATGCGTTTATCAAAGCGATAAACACTTTTAGACAATCCAACACGCCAACACAACCGGTGCAAGAGATGAGTGCCACAGAAATTCTTGATTTTGTGAAAAAGTCAATCGAACTGTCGGAAGAGCCTTTGTCCATTATGATGTTTGTCGACAGAATTAATGCCTTGCTTCTTCAAACGAGCGACAAGCGTATTCACGCGAAAAAGATAACCGACTATTTGCTCGAACAAGGGTATTTGGAGGTGGAAACGCAAGATAATCGAAACAGCAGGGTTTCAAGCGAAAAGGGCAGAGCAATTGGCATCACCACAACCACAATACCGGGGGCCAATGATACCATCAGAAAACAAAATTTCTACTCATCCAACGCCCAAACGGTCATCGTTGAGCTTTTAGAAAATATAATCGAATGGTAACCGGTTCAAACGGTGCAAGCCATACAAAAACCCCGCAAGGTAAGGTACTTTGCGGGGTTGCAACATCTAGGGTCAATTTTATAAATCGGTACCGGTGTCGACTGCTCTTAAACCTCAGTGCTTACCTGTGTTACACCCCGTTTATACTCGTTTTCGTGCAGACTTTTAAGTCTCGCTTTGCCCAGGGGATATAAGAACACCAATGACACAAAGGCTAGCAAATACATGAGTGCTGGGATAGCGGTTGAAACGCCATACATCTTTGCAATAGCGCCGGCGGTTATGTTTTTTGCGTCATAACCTATCAGCTTAAGTGCATAGACACTGAGCATGCCCGCCGCTGTTTGGCCGAGTTTGCGGGTGAATGAGAAGAAGGCATAGGTGATTCCCTCTTCGCGCTTGTGAACGAGATATTCCTGGTAGTCTATCACATCCGTAACAAGTGCCCACACCTGAAGCGTTAACGGAGTTATCCCGATTCCGGCGACAAAGCAAAACGCCAGAAATATGGAAGGGCTGTCGGTGTTTATCATCCAGAGCAAAATGTTTGTCGCGCCGGCCAAAGCCATTCCGGCAGCGCAAAGCTCTTTTTTTCCGAACCGCCTGACCAGTTTGCCCATAAAAGGGAGCAACACAATCATGGGCGCATAGAGTACAATGGTGTAAAGGCTGAACAATTTCGGATTACGGAAATAATCTCTGAAAAGATAGTTGCACAGCGTCTGTGTATAGATGGTTGCGCAAATCAGCAGCATAGAGGCAAAACAAAGCACGATAAAGGCCTTGTTTTTGAGCAACGTTTTTATCGTTTTTGCCATATTGATTTTCTGCGGTACCTGCGGCGAAATAACTCTTTCGACCGTGAGCGAGTAACTGAATATATAAGCGATAACGCAAAAGCCTGCGAGTATCGCAACCGAAACGGTCAGCTTATTACCATCCAGATATTTCTCTCCGGTATCCACCGCAGTTGAATAAACAAACAAAGGCAAAAGAATTTGACCCGGTAGACCACCAATCCCCGAACCGACCGAGCGATAAACGGAAAGTGAGGAACGCTCCATTTCATCATCGGTTATCACCGAGGCCAGGGCACCGTAGGGTATGTTGGTGCCGGTATACATCATTCCATAAAAAATATAAGTGATATAAGCGTATACAAGGTATTGGTTTTCGGAAAGCCCGGGGATTTTGGTGAAAGTCAGAACGCCCCCGATTGCGAGCAGGAAGGAGAGCCAAAGCAAATAAGGTCTGAATTTGCCATTTTTTGAAGGCTTTCTTTTATCTATTAATGTGCCCCAAATCGGGTCGTTTATCGCATCCCAAATTCTTGCCGCAAACATGAGCACAATAATTTTATTCAGGCTGATATAAAGAACGTCCGTATAAAACATTTGCAAATACGCACCGACAACGCTAAAAAGCAGCACTCCGCCCGAATCACCGATTGCGTAGCCAATCTTATCCTTCAATGTTATTCCGCTTGTTAAAGGCGTTTTTTGTCCATTCATATCATGATTCCTTACCCTCTTTTTTGCCTTGTCTGCCGAGATGGCTGTCAGATTATTAACTCGAAATCCATTATTTTGGCGAGTTTAAGAATGGTATCGTAATAGTCACCGTAAATCATCGCAACATGATGGGCAACGCCCGTTGAAGTAACAAGGTCAAGGATTTCTTTTATCGGTTTTTTGAATTTGACCTTGCAATAGGTTCCCTTCAAATCTTTATTCATCGGGATAGCTGTGCCTTTTTGGGCAAACAGCCTGGTTTTTCCCCTTGCGCTATCAATTCGCATGATGGTCACCGGTCCGCTTTTCATGACAAAATCGGCCGTAAGGCCCCGTCCACCGGCAAAATAAGTGTCAAGCGAGCGGTCT
The DNA here is from genome assembly GCA_964568955.1 of uncultured Eubacteriales bacterium. GTDB lineage: Bacteria > Bacillota > Clostridia > Oscillospirales > Acutalibacteraceae > UBA1447. The sequence continues at coordinate 21,528 of CAZMSM010000016.1, forward strand.
GATAGGCCGTCCCACAGCGTGTAGGGGGCCACACCGCAATGCCACATCAGCGCATAATCCTCTTCAAAGTTTACCTGCGAAAGGTCTGCAAGAAAAGCCGGAGAATCGGCTATCGCGTTGCACGCAAGCATTGAAACGGTGCCTTCCACATCGCCTTCGCAGCCCAAGGTGTAACCTTTGCCGTTGAGCAAACTCATAGCGGCGCAGGGTGAGGTGCCAAATGCGTTGGCGAATTCCGGCCAGCAGCGGATTGCAAGCGCGTCAAGCTTGTTTGAACAGAGAAACCTTTCAATTGAGTTTGAAAGATTGGCAACCTTTTCGACCTGAGTTTCGCTCACACACGCACAGTTAAAGATATTTTTGACTTCCGACGCCGGAAAGCCGAGCCCGTCATCTGCATATCCGTCCATGATTTCCTTGAGCTCATAATGGTCAAGCAGGATCCCCGTGTTTTTAAACAGTGAGGTATCTTCGACGCTTAAGTTAAAGAAACCGTCGGCTCTGTAGCCCGCAATGCCAACATGGGCATTGTTTAGCGCAGCTTTCATTCTGATGGCGTCAAGCCAGCCTGTGTCAATGCTGTCGCCAATGCAGCAGGCATAATTGTCGTTGCCGGATTTGAAGAGATTGGATGCGTTGAGGTTGACTCCACAAACGGAGTTCAGGCGTATTTTACCGCCGTTATAGGGGAGCTCATTGAAACCCCAAAGTAAAATAGGTTTGTGCAAAATCTTATCGATTATCAGGGCCAAGTGGCCCAGATGAAAAGTGCCGCTTATAATAACAACGCCGTCTAAACTTTGTGCGGCGAGAACCTCTCCCGCTTTTTGAGCCTCGTCCGGCTCGATGACCAAATCATCGACAAAAGTCCAGTTAATATCCTTTATCTTCTCTAAATCAGCTTTGGAACGGCTATATATTTCCGCCGCGGCTTCAAAATCAAAGGTTTTCCTTGCTAAGCAAACCACGCCGATATTTGTCTTTTTCATTTTCATTTTTACATACCCTCCGAATTTAACAATTTTTTAACTTCAAAAACTCATTTAGATAAACGCTGCTTTCGCGGCAGAAAACGGGCGGATTCCCCAGAGGTGCTTCAACTATGTGCTTACCTTTGGAATACGCTTTGCCGCTCCATAAGTGAATCCAAGTGTCGTCGGGCAAATATACCGGCCACTGCGTGCAACCCTTTTTCAAAACCGGGGCCACAAGAATATCTCTGCCTAAAAGGTATTCGTACATCTCGGAATAATCCGATTTGTCATGATAGTAGAAAAACAGCGGTCGCATAACCGGGATGCCTTTTTCGCTGTTTAAAGCGTCCGCTTGCTTGAGATAAGGGGCGAGTGCAAAGTGGAGCCTGCTCATGTGCGCATAGTGTGCAAGGACCTCATCGTTTGCATCAAACTGCACATTGTCGTCAGGGCGATTGCCTTCGTGAGAGCGGAACAACGGGGTGAACACATTCATCTCAGCCCAGCGCATCAAGACCTCCTGCTCTCTGCGGATATGCGAAAAGGTGGTATAGCCGCCCACATCACTGTGCGAAAGGCCGAAACCGCTTACCGCGAGCGACAGCGAGGCGGGGATAGCACTGGCCAAGCCTTCATCATATGACCAGTCAACATGCTGGTCTCCGTTCCACATAAGTGTGGAATACTTGCCGGTGCCCGTATAGCCCGCACGGGTGAAAAAGAAAATTTCCCCAAGCTTGCCGCTTTCCTCAACCGCTTGGCGGTTCACCCGCGCCCAAAGCACAGGCCAGGTGTTGTGCACTTTTTGTGCATCCTCACCGCTGTAAAGAACGCAGTCCGTCGGAAGATATTCACCAAAATCGGCCATCCAGCCGTAAAGCCCGAAGCCGATCATATTGTCCTTGATAACCGATTTTATCCATTCGTATGCATCCGGATTCGTAAGGTCGACCATAGCGGCCGGGAAGGTGGTTATTTTAACCAGATAATCTTTCCCATCTTTGTCCTTAACACAGTAGCCCTTTGATGCCGCAAACTCGTATAAATCTTTCTCTATCGCAAGGAAAGGGTTACAGTAACCGAGGAATTTAATCCCTTTTTCTTTTAGTTTGGGCAGCTCTTTGTCAAGGTCTTTGTAGTGCTCACTGTCCCACTTCCAGTTCCACATCAGCTGTTTGCCGAACATGGTAATGCGTGCACCTTCCCAGTCCTGGCACCATACGCCTGCAACCTTCATGCCGAAGGCGTCGGCCTTTTCAAGTTTGGCTAAAACGGCTTCGGTACCGCCTTGAATGCCGAGAATTGCTCCATTATACGCCCATTCGGGCAAAGGCGGCTGCCGTCCCAAAAGGTCGGTCAGGGTTGTCATTAGGTTTTCATAGTCATGGGCAAAACCGATGTAGATATCAGCCGGTTCCCTTAATGCAATGCCATGGGTTTCTTTGTGTGTAAAATCGAATTCGGCATAGGTGCGTGTGTCTATATGAACAAAATATTTTCTGCTTGAAACAAAGGTCGGCTGTGCATAATAGCTTTGATATTTAGAAAAAGCAAGTTTTTTCTCGGGTTTCTTTCCTCTTATTTTTTCTGCGATTACTTTCCGGGCAATTCTTAGGGCGTTGTTATGCTCCGCTACCCAAATTTTAACTTTTTCGCCCCTTAAATCGAAAGCTGTATATGTTTCCCCGCATCCGTAGACATGCTCGTCATCTTTAGCGGGTAGTTTTAACCATAAACGGTTATAGTCACTTTCGGTCAATGCTTTAAAATGAATCTTAAGCATATGGTCTGTTGCCGACAATGTAACCTCAAACAATCCGCGCCCGGTTTTATCCGCCAATTCGCAGGTGATGATGTCGGTATTGCTATTGACAATTCGAAGGTATAAATCTGTCTTGCCGCTTACCTTGTCTTTAAATTTAAAACCGCCATGGCTCATGATGTATTTTGCTTTGCCTTGACCTGTGGTGGCAAATTTTTGAGCTAAATCAAACCGGAAGATTTCTTCCGAACCGTTTGATATGGATAAAACGCTGTTATTTTCGCTGATGTTTATCACAATAGTTCACCCTTAAATATAAATTCTCGGCAACCGAGTTAAAATTTATGGTGACATTGTATCACATATTTTTACCGGAGTGAATATAAAGTTATAGAGTATATCGGTAAAATAGATGAGATGAAAATATTTGACAATACTAACGGTAGAATGTAATATGATTATATTCACGACATAAAAGGAGGGTTGGCATGAGCAAGAGTAAAACCGAAAAACCGAATATTCTTTTCATTCTTTCCGACCAGCACAATGCATCCTTTATGGGTTGCAGTGGCAATGAACTGATTAACACGCCGAATTTGGATACACTCGCTTCACAAGGGGTGATGTTCGAAAACGCCTATTGCCAAAACCCCTTGTGCGTGCCCAGCCGCTCATCGTTGCTCACTGGCAAATATTCAAAGGATTTGGGTATTTATGAAAACCGGCATATATTGGAATCCGGCAGCACAACGTTACCGGGCGTACTTTCGGCAAATGGGTATAAAACTTGTGTAATCGGCAAAACTCATTTTAATGGGGACCAATATCACGGCTATCAGCAGCGGCCGTATGGTGATTTGTTAGGGCAAGCGCACCAGCCCGACCCAATTCGTACCCAACCCGCACCCGATTCCGGGCTGGGCGATGTTTTGGGCAATTCCGGCGCAGCTGGCATACCCCTGCCACTCACACAAACGGAAATCTGCGTTTCGGAAGCGACAAAATGGCTACAAGCCCACGTAGCGCAAAATAACGCTCAGCCGTTCATGCTCAGCGTTAATTTTGACAAACCCCATTTTCCGCTTAGAGCCCCCGGGCGGTATGTAAAAAAATATGCAGGCAAAGTCAGCCTGCCAAATTACCCCGAGGATTATATCACGTCGTCTGCTGTTCCCTTTGTTAAAAAAGCCATTGAGGTCAACGGTGCCTGGGCGCATTACGGTAAAGACCGTGAGGTTCACGAAAGAGCCTTGGCCGCATACTATGCCTGTGTCGAATGGGTGGACAATGCAATCGGCAGAATTCTGCAGGTGCTTGAGTACCTGGACTTGGCGGACGATACGATTATTATCTATGCCTCCGACCATGGGGAAATGGCGGGAGAAAAAGGCGCATGGCAAAAGACGGTGTTCTTTGACGCGTCGGCAAAGGTACCGCTGATTATGCGTTGGGCTGACAATTTTTCAAACGGTAACCTTTGCAAAGAACCGGTAGGTTTGATTGACTTGTTCCCAACGCTGTGTGATTTTGCGCAGATACCCGTGCCGCAAGTGTGCGACGGTATCAGCTTGAAGCCTTTGCTTTTGGGCGACGGGACAATTGAACGAAAAGCGATTTTTAGTGAAAGCGTTGTTTTAAAAGTGCCGGAATACGCCGGTTGTATGATGCGTACGGACAAGTGGAAATATTGCTATTACCTGGATGGCACTGCGGAACTTTATGATATGGAAAAAGACCCGAAAGAATGGAACAACTTAGCCAAGGTTTATTATTATGCGGATATTGTTAAAGAAATGAACGCTCAATTGCTAAAATTTTGGAAGCCATCTGAGCAGATAGCAAGGTATAACGATGCGCCGCGCGTGGCAGCGGAAAAACACTTTTATCCGTTTTCCAACCAGTTTGTGGTAGATTCGACCATTGTTGATGCAAGACCGTAAAATCAGGGGGATTGCTTAGTTCTCAGTCGGTGAGCCGAGCGACCCTTTTTCGAACACGACACGAATTGCGGCCCCCTTGTATTGTGTGTTGTCAAGCGCCAGAAAAATGTGCCACTGGGCCATGTCGTCGGTACCGGTGCGGGGGACATCCCGCCGAACGGTGACTTCAACAGCGTCGCTGTTTTGCATGACTTTTGTCACCTCGTGCCTGACGGAACCGCTACTCTCCTGGGTCAAAATGAGGACAAGCGTGTGGCTCTCAAAAAAAGCGTCATCATAGTCGTCTGCCATATCCAAAAATCCCTGTGCGGTGTTTGATGCAAGCGGTGTGCGCCGCTCTAAAAAATACCGCTCTTTGTTAGCGGTGTAATATTCATCAAGCAGATTTTTGGTAGTGATTACAGTGACGACCGGGTACTGTACAGCCTCTTGGTAACCGTCCGTGCGGACATATCTTGCGGTAAAACCGATGGGGCTTATCGCTTGTGTGGTACCCCCCTGCGTGGTGGTGCTGTCTTGACTGCCACGGCAGCCGCCAAGACCGGCGAGCAGTAGAATAGTCAACGCGGCTATCACTTTTTGTTTCATAAGCTATTCCTATCCTTTTCACTTCACAATGGGTTTTCAAGAATTTTTTGTACCATTTGCACCATTAGTATAGCATAAAACGTGGCAACGGTATAAAAAATTAACATTTGATTGTTGAAATGCCTGCTTGACTCGTGGTACAGTGTAGATAGGAGAGACAGTGATTGAATAAAATAAAAAACAAAAAAATAGATTGGAGTTTTGATGATGAAAAAAGTTAAAAAAGGCGCTGCCGTAATCGCAGCGACCGGCGTTGCCGCAGTCGGTGGGCTTTTCATGCTCAAAGCCGCTTCGGATAAGAAAAAAGTTTACCCTGTTATTAATAAAAATCAATGCCCTGAAAGAGACGAAAAAAACTTCAAAATCACTTCTCCCTATGCCGCGGTTGACTGGGATACGTGGGAAAGCTACAAGGGCAACCTCCACACCCACTCAACAGCGAGCGACGCGGGGGTTGACTTTGCCGACATGATTGAGGCACATTATGCCGCGGATTATGATATCCTTGCCATGACGGACCACGGTGTCATCAACCACGGTTGGGACTTACCTCCGAGGAGAACTCTTTTTAGCTTTCAGTCCATCTTCAAAAAGCCGACCTACCTCACAAAAGAGCGGTATGACGAAATCTTGTCGGGGGCCGACCGTGGGGGCAGGGGTATGCTGGATGTCAAAGATAGTATAGAGATTAACGCCGCTGTCATAACAAAAGCACATGTGAACGGCTATTTTACCAATGTCGGCCAAGGCAAAAAGGGGAGAGAAAACGACTATGAACGCCCGGTAAAATGGGTGGAGGCTTCCGGCGGAGTTTCACACATCAACCACCCGGGGGACTGGCTGGAGTCGCATATTTATCCCGAAAATGCGAAGAAGCCGGAAAACGTCCATTTTTTTGCAGATATTTTTAAAAAATATAAGTCTTGCCTCGGCATGGAGGTTTTTAACAGAACGGAGTCCGATACGTGTGAGGACCGTGTGCTTTGGGATGAGCTTTTGCAAAACGTTATTCCCTATGGCAGGAACGTATTCGGTTTTGGGGAAAGTGACGCCCATGCTATCAGCGATATTGATTCTGCTTTTGGTACCTATGTGATGCCCGAAAACACCCTGCCGGCACTTCGCCGCTGTATGGAAACAGGTGCTTTCTTCGCCATCAGCAAATACGCCAAACATGAACTGGGTGACAATTTTACCGCATACGGCGATTACCCCAAGGTCACAAAGGTAACCGTTGATGAGGATCGCAACACCATTTCCCTTGAAGCTGACAATTACGATAAGATAGAGTGGATAGCCGATGGGAAAATTATAGCCCAAGGCGAAACCATTCATCTTCGTGAGCACTCCAACGATATTTCCTGCTATGTCAGAGCCCAGCTGATAGGCACTGGCGGCGTTTGTTTGACACAAGCATTTATCCTGGATGATGGGACACTCGGGCAAAACATACAAGCGGGTAATGAAACGGCGTGTCAAAACCTTCTTGATCAATCGGTTTTTAGAATCAAGAGTATTCTGGGTTATGTGTTGGTTCAAGAGCTTTGCAAAACACTCGAAAGACGTGCCAACAAAAACGAATAACACCAAACGCTTTCGCGAGAATCTTCGAAACGCAACAAGCGAAAAAGTGAAAAAGTGAAAGGGAAAGAGAAATAGAAAGATTGAACGAGTTTTCACGAACCGAGCAACTGTTAGGCAAGGATGCCATGCAAAAACTCAAAGAGTCAACCGTTGCCGTTTTCGGTATCGGCGGGGTAGGTTCCTTTACGGTAGAAGCCCTCGCAAGGAGCGGTATTGGTAAACTAATCTTGATTGATGGCGATAAGGTTTGCCTCACAAACATCAACAGGCAACTCATTGCCCTGCACAAGACCATAGGGCTTAAAAAAGTGGAAGTCATGAAAAGCCGAATCCTCGACATTAATCCCGATTGTGAAGTTGAGATAAACGAATGCTTTTATTCCGATCAAAATGTCGATTCGTTCGACATTGCAAAGTACAGCTATATTGTGGACGCCATTGACACGATTACCTCAAAACTGCTTTTGATAGAAAACGCTCAAAAAGCGGGGGTTCCGATTATCAGCTGTATGGGCGCGGGCAATAAGCTCGACCCGACAAGGTTTGAGCTTGCGGATATTTATCAAACCTCCGTATGCCCTTTGGCCAAAGTGATGCGCAAAGAATGCCGCACGAGGGGCATCCCTGCTTTAAAAGTTGTCTATTCAAAAGAAGAGCCGCTGAAGTGCGGACAGGATGCGAACGGCGAACTCGACGGTAAACGCCCCGTTACGGGCAGCGTTGCCTTTGTCCCTTCCGTTGCGGGGCTTATTCTGGCGGGCGAAGTTATCAAGGACCTGCTAAAGGTATAGATTTATAGAGTAAAGGAAAGGTGTGAAATGAAAAAAGCGTTATCCCTTCTTTTGGGTTTAATTATGATTTTTACAATGCTGCCGAGTGCGGTTTTTGCAGTGTCGCCCAATGCGGATGCTGCATACAGTGGTTTATTCTCGGTTGAAGACAATTATTACAAATACGTTGAACGCCCCCTTTCTGCTACCCAAAGCGACTATAGTGGCGGTGTGGCGGCAATCGGCACTGCTATAGCAGCAGTTGCGGCATCGGTCAACATTTCGTCTTACGGTATCCCCGTGGCTCAACTGGAGGCTATTATCAGCGACATGTGGGCTACCCCCGGTTATTTTTATTTTGAAAGTTATGCTTATCGTCATAACCCTTCAAACAACACGGTTACAACGGTGTATTTTTATTATTTTTATACCCCTGCTGTAATCACACAAATGAAGGCGGAATATGAAACGGCAGTAACAAAAGCCCTCTCTTGGATAAAACCCGGGATGAGCAATCCCGATAAGGTTTTGGCGATGCATGATTATCTTGCTTTAAGTGTAAAATATGATTATGAAAACTTTTTGATCGGAACTATTCCTGCCATATCACACACGGCATACGGTGTTCTGGTCGGAGGCGTTGGTGTTTGTGACGGGTATTCCCTGGCGTTTAAAGAGTTCATGACGAGGCTTGGCATTCCGGTTGTTTATTTAATCAGTGAGGCAATGAATCATGCGTGGAATATGGTGAACCTTAGTGGCAAATGGTACCATATTGACGTTACATGGGATGACCCGATATTTGCTGCGGCAAATGGATGGTTCAATGACGACTATGATTTGGAAGGCCGTGTTCACCATGACTACTTTTTGTTGAGCGATAGTGCAATTTCCGCTTTTGGTCATTCGGGTTGGGCACCAAATACCTACACAGCAAACAGTACCCTATACAATGGAAAATATGCAAATATTAAGAGCGGAATGTTCTGGCATCAAGGGTATTTTTATTACAATTCCGGCGGTAACTTAACTCGTTCGCTTTTTAATTTAAGCCAAAGCAGTGTATTGAAAACGATGAACGGCTCTGATAACAACTACAGTTACTTGGGTGTCTACAATAACCAAATTTATTACAACTACACCGATAGCGCAAAAACCTCTATCAAAAAGATTAATTTTGACGGTACCGGGGGCACCGATGTGCTGACAATCAACAACCCCAGCGGTGGTATGACCCAGCGGATAACCGAACTTGTTATACAGGATGATTTTTTAAAGTATACGACTTACAGGCAACCTTCGAGTGGGAGTCCGGATTATGTTGTTCGGTATTATTCCGTTGCCGCGAAAGAAATTCTTGTGCGTGAAGGCTCAACGACAGTTATCGATTTGTTAAGCGGCTTTATTTACGGACTCGAAACGGGTCTTACAACAACTGATTTTGAAAATAACTTTGTTCGGGTTACCGGCAATGCAAAGCTTGAATATGAATTTCTTGCCGGTGTGTTTGGCACAGGCACAAAGGTGAAGTTGGTGGATAAAGCAACGCAAGATGTTTTGGCAACCCATACCATTGTCATCTTTGGTGATGTCAATGGGGACGGAAACACGGACAGTCTTGACGCCGGTTTGGTGGTTAATTTTGAAAACTACCTTGTTGACTGGGATGCCGTTGCCGACGCAGGAAAACTTAGGGCGGGGGATTTGAACAGCGACGGCCAAGTGGACAGCATCGATGCCGGGCTATTGGTCGATGCCGAAAATTATTCAAAAGCTATCAACCGAACAACGGGTTTAGCTGCGTAAAAAAAAGACGAGAATAAAAGTAGTCCCCTGTGCAACTGTTTGTTGCACAGGGGATTTTTTGGCTTGTACCATTGCGTTGCCTTGCCTGCTTATAAGGTTTAAAACAGACCGCTGATGACGCCGTTTTCATCCAAATCAATATTTACAGCCGAGGGCACTTTGCCAAGCCCCGGCATGGTCATAATTGCCCCGCAGACAAACACCACGAAGCCCGCACCCGCGCTGAGCCTGATTTCGCGCACATGAATATGAAAATGTTCCGGTGCGGCCAGCAGCGTTGCCTCATCACTAAAGCTGTACTGCGTTTTGGCAATGCACACGGGTAGCTCACCATAGCCCATGGCCTCAATTTCGGTCAGCTGTTTAGCGGCGGAAATCTCAAACGTGACGCTGTTGGCCCTGTAAACCTTTGTACACACAGCCACGACTTTTTCTTTAAGTGACTGATTTGACCGGTAAGCAAGCGTGAGCTTGGAAGGGGAGTCGGCAAGGTCAATTATCTTTTGTGCCAAATCCAAAGCGCCTTCGCCGCCCTTGGTGAAAACTTCACTTAAGGCGCAGGGGATGCCGATGTTTTCGCAGAAATTAAATAGGAACTTATGCTCTTGCAGGCTGTCCGTCGGGAAGGCGTTGATGGCCACGCATACCGGCAGCCCAAACCCGTCGTGAATGTTTTCAATATGGCGCAACAGGTTGGCGGAACCTTTCGCCAAAAAATCGGTATCCGGCACGCCGAGTTGTTCTTTCGGGCAACCGCCGTGGTGCTTGAGTGCACGCACCGTTGCGACGATAACAACGGCGTCCGGCTTAATGCCACCCTTGCGGCACTTAATATCCAAAAACTTTTCCGCCCCAAGGTCCGCGCCAAAGCCGGCTTCCGTCACCGTGTAGTCCGCAAGTTTCAAGGCTGTCTGTGTGGCAATCAAGCTGTTGCAACCATGCGCAATGTTGGCGAAAGGCCCACCGTGTATCAGGGCGGGGGTGTGTTCAATGGTTTGCACGAGGTTTGGGTTAAAGGCATCTTTAAGCAGTGCCGCCATGGCACCTGCCGCGCCAATTTCCCCACAGGTGACTGGTTTCCCGTCGTATGTGAACCCGACAACGATTTTTGCAAGGCGCGTTTTTAGATCGACAAGGTCCATCGCAAGGCAAAATATTGCCATGACCTCACTCGCGGCGGTGATGTCGAAACCGTCCTGCCGCGGGATGCCGTTAGGGTTGCCACCAAGCCCATTGACCATAAAGCGCAGCTGGCGGTCGTTCATATCAATACACCGCTTCCAAGTGATGCGGTTGGGGTGTAGATTGTGCGGATTACCGTGATAAATAGAATTGTCAATCATCGCGGCGAGCAAATTGTTAGCCGCCGCAATTGCGTGCAAGTCGCCGGTGAAATGCAGGTTAATATCCTCCATTGGGACCACCTGTGCGTACCCGCCGCCCGCCGCGCCGCCTTTGATACCAAACACCGGGCCAAGGCTCGGCTCCCGTATGACCAACATAGCTTTCTTGCCATGCCTGCTCAAGGCATCCGCAAGGCCGACGCTGATGGTGGTTTTGCCCTCGCCCGCGGGGGTGGGGTTGACGGCGGTGACCAAAATCAGCTTGCCGTTTGGTTTATCCTTTTGTTTACCGGCAAGTCGATGGTCGATTTTCGCCTTATATCTACCATAGGGATGAAGGGAATCTCTTTCAATCCCAAGTTTTGCCGCTATTTCCGTTATCGGTTTTAGGGTTGCCTCTTGCGCGATTTCAATACTGCTTTTCATTTTTTTGCCGCCTTTTCCTAATAGCCGGATTGTTTTGGACTTTCCGGTAATCAATATGGTTTTTCTGTTACATTCCACTATGAATTTTAACAAAAATCGACGGTTAATGCAACAAAAAGTCTCCCATTCAAACACGATGGAAGACTTTTTGTTTGGTTTTCGGTTTTCAAGTCAGCTCGTTCGGGGCTTGAAGATGTTTTTAATGAAAGCGATGATTGCTTGGGCTATTCTATATTCCAAAAATTCCTTTTCATCGAGTGGCCTGCAAATCATTGATGCTTTGCTCCATTGGTTTAAGTAAATGTTCAAAATACTGACCTCCTGATTATTATTATGCCTGATAGTGTTCTATCACGTGGTACTCTATCTAGCATAGTAATAATAGCATACATCTTTTGCCTTGTCAAACATTATTTTAAATATTTTTTAATTGTTTATTGGACATTAATGTTCTCAAAGATTATAATGGACGTGTGATATAATTTATAAAATTGAAAGGAAGTGTTGATATGGATTTCACACAGCTTATTAAAGAACGATACGCGGTGCGCGAATACACATCAAAGCAAGTTGAGCAGGAAAAAATCGAAAAAATCCTTGAAGCGGGGAGAGTAGCCCCGACGGCCTGTAATAACCAGCCGCAAAAAATTCTGGTAATCAAGTCAAATGAAGGCCTGGCAAAGCTCACAAAAGCTAGCAATTTTTATGGAGCACCCTTGGTTTTCGTCGTGTGTGCCGACCATTCACTTACGTGGAAAAGGTCGGATGATGCCAAGGACTCCGGGGATATTGATGCTTCCATCGTTACAACCCAAATGATGCTGCAAGCAACGCAACTCGGCCTCGGTTCGTTATGGATTTGTGCCTTTAAACCCGATGTATTAACAACGGAATTTGCCATACCGGATGAACTGGAGCCTGTAAACCTTTTAGCCGTTGGCTATGCCGCGGGTCAAGCAAAAACCCCCGACAGGCACGATACGCAGCGCAAACCCCTAGCCGAAACAGTTTTTTGGGAAAACTTTTAACCACACGTTTTACCGGCACCATACCGACAGGTTGTTTTAAAGCAAAAAAGCGTCCGGCTTAACACTTCGTTAGCCGGGCGCTTTCTTTGGTTTTTATTTGTTGCCTCTTTCATTGAAGTCTTTCTCAACTTCCTCTTTCCAACATGCGTCAACTTCCCCGGCTTTCCTGTACCTGCTCACAGCAGATGAGACACAGTTGTAAAGGAACTTCATGCCATCAGTGTCCGCATTGTAATTAACGGCGTTGTCTTCCCGAATACCGAATTTTTCAGCGGTAGCTATTGCATCGATATTAGCACCGAGGAAGATAAATTCCCACGAGTACTTGGTTTTTTGGTTTTCAATCATACGTTTGATTTGGCTGTACTTAAACTCTCTGCTGGCGTTTTCGTAGCCGTCCGTGATGATAACGAACATCACCTTGTCCGGTCTGTCCTGCTCGTGTGTTTGGGACATGGCTTTGCCTATCCTGTTGATTGTTCTTCCCAGCGCATCAAGCAGCGCGGTCGAACCTGCGACGAAATACTCTTTTTCCGTCATGGGGTTAATCCGGCGAATGTCCTCCCGGTCGTGCAAAACCTCATAGTTGTTGTCGAAAAGCACCGTGGTAATCCTTGCGTCGCCCTTTTCTGTTTTTTGCTTTTCAAGCAGGGAGTTAAAGCCACCGATGGTGTCCGTCTCCAACCCCGACATGGACCCGCTTTTGTCCAAAATGAATACCAGTTCCGTTAAATCCTTTTTCATTGTGTTATCCTCCTTCAAATTGGTGACTTCAGGATAACACGCCGGCTTATTCATAAGGTCGCTTGGGAGGCGACAAAAAAATATAATCCTCAGTCGTCCGCAGACGACTGAGGATTATAACGCATTCTCGGCAACCTCAGTCGGTGAACAACAAACTCAAACACCAAGCAACGGTTGCTCGAACTTAAACAAAACCTCATTTATTTCAAAAATATTATAGATACCTTCCTTAATAAAAAACTCAACGATGATATCAAAATAGTTGCTGTGGGAAATTGCCATCCCTGCCCGGAGCAGCAAATCCTTGGTTTCATCAAGGCTCAGTTCCAGCGCAACAGCCAACGCAAGCGCAGTCGATTTGCTTGGCCTGTAATTTTTATTGTTTCTGATTTTTGAAAAAAGCTTGCGGTCAATATTCGCCTTTTTATAAACCTCTGTATCGGTTTTTCCCTTTTCATCAATCAGGCGTAGCAGCATTTTTGAAAACGTTTCATCAAGCGTTATATCATCAAGGGTTCTGGCTTCTTTCATGACGGCAAAGTTTTTCGTCGCCGTCACCTCCGGTAGTTCCGGAGCCAAATAAGCCGTATCAATTTTTAAAAATTTTTCATCCGCTCGCATTTCCTGAAGCTCAAATTCCGGCATCAGCCGCCGCTTTTCCGTTGAGGGGTAACTATCCTCAAAGTTATCTTCTATGTATTGCGTTACCGACTTAAAAAGCTTTTCGCTAAGCTCAAAAGCTTTGTTATCGTAAACAACAAGGGTGACGAGCATATCGTTTTCCGCTAAAAAGGCTTGAATGGTTTGTGTTGCGACTTTGAGCGCTTGCTCCTTCGGGTAACCATAAATGCCGGCGGAAATCAGCGGGAAAGCGATGCTTTGGAGCCCATACTCTTTGGCCAGACCCAGCGCATTGTTGTAGGCATTGCGCAGCAAGGCCTCTTCATTTTTGTCCCCGCCGTGCCAAATCGGGCCAACCACATGGATGAGGTAATCCGCCGGCAGATTGTAGCCTTTGGTAATCACCGCGCCGCCGACTGCGCACCCGCCAATGGCATCGCATTCTTTTTGCAAGTCTTCCGCACCCGCGGTAGCAAAAATCGCACCGCAGACACCGCCACCTTGTTTAAGCTTTGCATTCGCAGCGTTGACAATGGCATCGGCTTTGACTTTTGTTATATCGTTTCGGATGATTTCAAATGGCATTTGAGCTGCCTCCTTTGCGTAATACGCCCTTGCTTTCTTTAAACGATTATATCATAGACTTAATGCAAATATATCACATTAGTTCACGATGTGCAAGGCGGTTGAGCTTGCAACAATAAGCTGTTAGAAATTAGGTGCCATATAAAATGTCAAAGGGAACGATGGCAAGTAAACCACGTCCCTTTGACATTGCACATCAATCATATTAGCTTGCGCAACACATTTATCCCTCGCTCAGTTACCCATTAAACCCACGTGCAATCTTATCAACGCACTCAAGAAACGCTCTTTCCCCAAAGGTATTAATCTTAAAAAACATCGCCTGACTGCCACCGGCTGTGATAGCACTGAGGAGTACCTTTTCGCCTTGACCAAGCAGGGTAACACTCAAACTGACGCGGTTACTACCCATCATGCTGTAGCGTTCAAAAACGCGCACCGCACAGCGTACATCGCCAAGGGTGATGTCAGTTTTATCCTCAAGGCTTGCCGAAATACTGCCACCCATTATTCCGCTTTCAATTGCGCCGAGTATTTCGTCAAAGTTTCCCCGTAGGGTGAATTCCGATTTTGCCATAATACTTACATCGCTCCCTATTTTTTTATTGTCTTATTCAGCCGCCGTGCGGAAGGTTGCCGTCAACGGCGCCTTCGTCTGTTTGAGGTAGGTATCAAACCCGGTAATTTCTACGGTGTATTCGGTGTCTGGCTTTAAGTTGTCCAGCGTCCAAGTCATCGTTGCCGGCATCGGCTCAAAGTAAAATTCGGACCAGAATTTATCGGTGCTGAGCTTCCAACCGTTCTTCTTTACAACAAGCGAATAATGATGGATTTCCTCCCCGTCGAGTGCCTGGGGGAAGGTCACGGTTGCTCCGTTTGAGGTAATGTCGCTAAAGTCAGCCTGGGCTCCTTGGGGCCATACGGGTGTATCCGCTGTTTTGTAACGGGCATTTGTGTAGCCGAAGGACGAACGATTGGACGGCTCTTCAATGTAATATATCAGCCGTTCGTCGGAGTAGGAGGAGGGGACTTTGAACCAGTCGCCTGTGATGATGTTAAAAGGCAGTACGGCCACTGCGTTGTCCGCATATACTTCCACAATATAAAACTGGGCGGCTTCTTCGGAGCCGGGCGGCACGGAGCCATAACTCATGCCGTCTTCAAGCTCAAAATAGAAAAGCGTGCCGCAGCCGAAACTGGAAAAAAAGTATTGACTACAGGAACGCGGGTCGTTTATAGGGTAATGGGAATGGCCGGAAAAATCCACAATCTGCGGGAACGAGTTGAGCACCGGTGAAAGTGCCGTGGTACCCCAGTGGGTGCTGCCGTAAACCGTGCCATTAATGTGGCGGTGGTTAAAGACAAAAACAGGTTTTTTCGGGTCTTCTTTTTTTGCGCCGTTGAGTTGCTTATAAAGGCTCGGTAGCCTTGTTGCATACGAATGGTTGTCGTCATAGCTAACCGTGATAAAGTGAAAGTCATTGATCGTGCGGTCCTCGTTTGCGGGGACGCCAAACCATTCCTCACACCCGGCGATGGTGTTGCCGTTGCCAATATCGTGGTTGTCATACACGCACATGAGCGGGGTGCCCGGTTTCATCTCGTTTGCAACAACCTCATTGATAAGGTCCGCCTGCATTTTTTTGCCGTCGGTGATAATATCGCCGACAAACACAAAGGCATCAATGGAATCATAGGGCTGGCTTTCGGCATATTCATAGGAGTGCTGAAAAAGTTTTTCCAACCTGCCGTATTGGGCGCATTGGGCTGTATCGTCCATGTGGATATCACTGCACACGACAAAACGCAGCACGGGGTCGTCTGTGCGCTCAAGCACTACGGTATTACCGGCAATGGTCGTTGGGTACAGGTTCATGCTGCTTAGGATTGCCACCATGGCACAGATTAACACTCTCAAAAATCCCATTTAAATTCATTCCCTCTCCAAAGTTTTATTGTGACGATGTATAGATAATACAACAAAGTTTCATAAAAAACAACAGTGTTAATCCACACAAATGGCCGACAGGGTAAATGCTATGCTGCGCCCGGCCCTTAACAGCGGAAAAGAGTGTGGTTCTCTGCCACACAGCGGGTTGGCTGTAGCGAGCCTTCAGCTTTGAAAGTTGATGATTTTGATTGACAAAGGATAATGCATTTGCTAATATATACAAGCGCAAAGTCCAAAGCCCAAAGCGCAAAGCACAAAGCACAAAGCACAAAGTGCTAGGTTGTTGCCCGCTTGCATGTCCGGCGGAGTTGCCGGGGGTTCCTAACAACTGAATGCGGTTTTTATCGCTGTAAATCAGCGTAAAAATATGGAGAGGTATCGAAGTGGTCATAACGGGGCTGACTCGAAATCAGTTTGCGAGCAATCGCACGCGGGTTCGAATCCCGCTCTCTCCGCCACTTTGGGGCTTTTTAGCTCCTGAAAAAGGGTCTGTCAAACGACAGACCCTTTACCTTTTTTAATAATTAATAAATCACTCGCCTAGCTTTCCTGCTAAACCTTATCGATAGTCCAAATTGCGTAAAGAGGTAAATTTATTAGCCAATCCTCTTTTTTATACACTGCCATTGACGTGCGTATTGAAGTTTTCGGATTGAATTTTTCGCGGAATGTCTTCAGACTTTTTGCCTGCAAATTCACTTCAGCCTTTACCTCCAAAGGAATTACATCCTCACCTTTATCAATGAGAAAATCAATCTCCAACAAAACACAAAATATTCAAGGACTTTGTGCAATTGAATCACATATTTTACATTGATTTTTGCCTTTATTCATCCGCATGTGGATTCTCCCTTAGCAAAACCAAAAGTGATTATTCATCTTTCTTAAATGCTTCATCATACAATGGGTCTACAACTTCTTTATTTAAACCGGTTTCGACTATCTTCACCGCTGCATCGGATACTTTCCCACCTGTTACGGCATCACCGGCAGCATCGCTGACAGCACCCATGGTTGCATTTCCTGCTCCTTTTAAGAGACCTTCCGCAGCTGCTCGTGTAATGTCTTCGCCATCGTTGACAGCTTCGGCTATTTCTCCTGCCACCGTACCGCCAATGGTAGTAGCCGCCTTGCCAATGCTTGAATCCATTATGGTTGTTGCAGCTTCGGTACCACCTTTAATAACTCCCTCGACCACTGCTCCTGTATTAAGCCCTTTTTCCATAACGGTTTCACCTACATTTTTGATACCCTTATAAGTTGCGGATACTGCCTTCCCGCCGGGAACCACCGCTTCACCTATCGCCATTCCATAATCGGCTGCTTCTACCGTTGCTTCTAGAATATCCACAGCTGTATCTCGCCGTTGAGCATAATCGTTCATTTTCTGACGGAAATTCTCGTCTCTTTCCATACGACGAGCCAGCTCTTGCCTGACCTCATCTTCGCTTGCGCCACTCATACCAAGGTCGGTTGCAATACGCTCGATCTTTTCTTTACGGGTCCTTTCTTGTCTTTCACGCTGTAAATCTTCCTCAAGCTTCTTGCCATCTTCGCTTCGCTCCTTATTGCGCTGGGAATCCTCGGCTACATTTTCCTTGAATTTAGCTTCATCCTGACGTATGGTATCAGCATTACCGGCACGGCTTTCCATCTGTCTGGATAGCTCCTCGGGGGTATATGTCGCACCGCTGATTGGGTCTGTATAGGTTCCGTCACCGTTATTTACAAAGGTGCGTTTCTCACCGTTGACAGGGTCGGTGCATTCCAAATCTCCGTTGTTATCGGGTTTTATCCAACGACTCAAATTGTCTTTAGAAGGTTGATTTCCTGTTGTCGGTGCGCCGTTACCCGCAGAAACCGGGGAAGTAAATCCTCCTGTATTACCGAATAAAATTGCCATCAGAATTGAAATAATGCTGATAAGAGCTGCATCTGCAGGATCCGCATAGTCGTCGGTTTTATCATCGGTTTTATCGTCGGTTTCATTATCCTTTTTGCTATCGGCGTCCTTGGTATCCTTGTCATCCTTGCTTTCATCATCCTTTTCCTCATCCTTCAAAACAGGAGTAGCGCTCTCTTCGGGTATGGATTCTTCTGTAGGCGTGTCGTTCTTTTCAGCCTGCGGCTCCTCATCCGAAGATAGATTTTCCTCCGATTGTGGCCAGGGTTCTACTGCCGGACCTTCGACAAGGTTTTCCGTTCTAACCGTATAGGTAAATTTCATGAGTTCATTTGTCCAGTTTTCTGTTAAGGTAAGGCATTCTTGCAACCACTGGTCATATATAGTCTGAACCTCATCCAAATTTATATCCCCGTAAATCTGCACATCGTTAGATACGATAAGCTTTAAATATACAGTTCCGTAATGTGGTACAGAGGTTTGTAACGGAATAAACCAATGTTCATTTTGGAAATTTCCCTCAGCCTGCTCATATGTAACTGTTCCGTGAACAGCCTTGTATTTGCCGATAGTATCAATCTTTATAGAATCAGGGATACTGTCACTGGACTTATTCATGTATTCCGCATCAGTAATTTTCGTATATTGTTCTAAAAATTCCTCCGGATTGGTAACCTTATCAGTGTAGTGAAAAGTCATCACCACACCCGGGCTTTGTACAATTCGGGCGTTTCTGTCTTCAAATTCCTGCTTTTTCGATTCATAGAAATATGTATCGCCCGGTAAGTTGGAAAAATCGTACACTATATCGCGACTGTAATCCTTTTCATCATATCGAGCCTTCTCCGTAACAACCAAAAGATAAGAGTTGCTACCTTTAACTGTCCGCTCGGTGTCCTCTGTTCCCATTAACAGATAACCCTCCGGAATATTGTTATAATCAGTCAAACCGGGTATTTCATCTGCATATGCTGTAAGCGGCAAAAGCAACATACAGCAAAGCATAATGGTAACTACCTCTTTTTTACCTTTGGAGACAATTAGAAATATCAACGAAGCTATTAACATTGCTGCTCCGAGCCACCCACACCACCGAATTCCCATAGCCGATATGGCCACGCTTAGGGCAAAGCCAAGAGTCATGCCGCCAATATAACGGCTGGCACCGATATAGGAGGGTGTTTTACCTTTGGAGACACTATTTGCAATGGAGAATACTAAACTCCATAAGAAGCCGCCCTGTCTGCCTATATTTTGCAATAGCATAATAAAGGCGATAATCCCTACCATGCTATTTTGAAGAGACTGGGTGTTGTTCATAAATGCATAAAGCAGTAGAGAAGAACCTATTCCGGCAAGCAGTGGGGATACAGCATTCATACTTTTTACGACTAGCGAACCAAAAAAGCTCTTGATTCCACCGCCGATTCCTGAAAAGGGTGCTTTTTTTTGAAATAGTGGCACAATGGCTGCATTTAAAAAGGTCGCGATAACTACCTTGCCTAAAATTCCCCCCGTTGCACCCAGAACACCGCCGAACATCCCACCCTGTGCAAAGGTAAGAAAGCTAAGAATTCTTACAGGAAGTGGATTAATCCCAAAAGCTCCTAATAGAGCAATTATCAGCCATATAAACCCTAAAACAACAGTGGGGATCAACTGTTTCGGATTTTTCAGTACCTTCAGCGATTTACGAATATAT
>CAZMSM010000017.1:0-30054 GCA_964568955.1 uncultured Eubacteriales bacterium
TAGCTGCCTTTTTCGCATAAACTTTTTTCCCCGCAAGCGCAACACCCAACAGCACCATAAAGAGCTGCAGAATTTTTGGGCCGTACAGGACATAATCTGTGAAGCCGCAGGTTAAAAAGCCCATCATGCTTGCAAGGATTGCTACCGCAAAGGGGCGCCCTTCTTTTGAACGGAAGGATAAAACAATCATGTCAACGATTACCCAAAGAATAATCAAGGTGAAGAGCGCGCCGCCCACAAGGCCGCCTTCCAGGTAAAGTTGCAAAAACAGATTATGCGCATGGGGCTGGTTGATATTGTATTGGCTGACCAAAATATCCCTGACATTGCCGACACCGGGGCCGAGCCCCCACACCCATTTTGCTTTGAGCGTTTCGGTGCACGCATCCCAAACCCTGGAGCGGATGATGATGGAACTGTCTTTGCTGCTGAGCAAGGATAGTAGTCGTTTATATACGCCGGAGGGGAACGTGTAAAGAAAAATAGGTGTTGTGGCCAATATGGCCAAGGCTTGTTTCCACCCCATGAAAAGCATGAAAAACACGCTTATGCCTACCGCCAGATAGGGCCCCCTTGAATAGGAAGAAGCGACGCCACCCACAATCATAATAATGGCTGCGAGGCTTATCCACTTCTTTTTCTTTTCTTTAAGGTAAAAAGCACAATACACTGCGATGGGTAGCACTATAACGAGGAAGCATGCAAAGAAAACGGGGTTTGTGAAGGTGGCACTGGCTCTATTGACGATGTGGAAAGGTATTTGCCGCGGCAGCGTTGCCACGAATTTAGCAGGGAGCAGGTGTTCTACCATCACTTTCGACAAGAACACGTCCAGCTGACCCCAAAACGGGTTGAAAAAGGTGGTGAGCTTTGGGGTGATCCACTGCCCATAATTCAAAAGCACAAGTTGCCCCACGCCTATTGTGCCGGCAATACCGCCGCTTAAGGTGATGGCAAAAAGAGCTTGCTCAAGGCGTTTTTTGCTGTCAATAAGGTTGCTTGCGAAAATGTAGCCCATAAACATAAACAGCCATAAGAATGAAAATAAAACGCTGCTGCCGATACTTTTTGACCGGAAGATCCCAATAAACTGCCAGCAGATAAATACAAGCATGAGGGTCTGCTCTTTTTCAAAGCAGAAAGTTTTGTTTGAACTGCGCAGGTATTGAATATAAAAACAAAACGCACAAAGCGTTGTCAAAGGTGCAATATACTCGGGTAACAATGGCGTGAATGCAAATGCCGACAGTACCCAAAGCCATGCTTTTTTCTCAATGGTCAAAGGTTTCGATATCTTTATTATAGAAAACATCCTCCTTCGCAACATCGGTAACTTCTTGGTATTATACATCACATACAAGTTGCGTGCAATTGCTTTTATGCATAATGTTGTTTTGGCACTGATTGGCAAGTGCAGACATGTAGCATTGTAGTTCTGAAAAAGAAAAATAATATTTGCTAAGTATTGACCAATTTGTGATTTTATGGTACATTAATTTTCGGTTCAACATACAATACCATACGAATAACGGATGCTATGGTGGTTGAATCACAAACATACGGTGAAAGGAGCTGAAAAATAAGCGTTACCACGTATGCGCACAACCCATCGGCATATAGGGTGGCGATTATAAAATGAGCTATGATTATTTAATTGTCGGTAGCGGTCTGTTTGGCGCGGCTTTTGCCAGTGAGGCGAAAAAAAGGAACAAAACATGTCTGGTAATCGAAAAGCGTTCGCACATTGGTGGCAACCTTTATTGCCAAAACAAGGATGGCATAAATATACACGAATACGGTGCCCATATTTTTCACACAAGCAATCGGCAGGTGTGGGACTATATGAGTGCGTTTGCACGGTTCAACAACTATATCAATTCACCCGTCGCCAATTACAAGGGCGAAATTTATAATTTACCGTTTAATATGAACACTTTTAATAAAATGTGGGGTGTCGTTACACCTTTGCAGGCAAAACAAAAGATTGAAGAGCAAAAAGACAAGGCAAACGGCGAGCCGGCCAATTTGGAAGAACAAGCAATATCTTTAATAGGTAAAGACATCTATTTAAAGCTGATAAAAGGATATACGGAAAAACAATGGGGGAGAGACTGCAAAGATCTTCCTCCATTTATCATTAAAAGGCTGCCGGTGCGCTACACCTACGACAACAACTACTTCAACGACCCTTATCAGGGGATACCGGTTGGTGGCTACAACGGGATCATTGAAAAGATGCTCGACGGGTGCGAAGTCTTGCTGAATACCGATTTTAACCAAGACAGGACAAAGTATTTGAGCATGGCAAAAAGGGTCGTTTATACCGGCCCCATTGATGCCTACTTTGACTACAAACGCGGCAAATTAGAGTATAGAAGCCTCAGGTTTGAAACACAACGCCTTGAGCTGGAAAACTACCAAGGTGTCGCCGTTATGAACTTTACGGATAGGGAAACACCGTATACGAGAATAATCGAACACAAACACTTTGAGTTTGGAACCCAGCCCGTTACTTATGTAACCAAAGAGTATCCACTTGAATGGGAGGAAGGGTGCGAACCCTACTACCCCGTCAATGACGAAAAAAATCAGGCGGTATATGCACAGTACAAACAATTGACCGAGCAAACCGAAGGCGTTATTTTTGGCGGCAGGCTTGCGGAATACAAGTATTATGATATGGACAAGACTGTCGAATCGGCGCTTGCACTGGCAACTAAAGAATTTGGAGCGTGAAAAAGTTGAGTAATGTCAAAATCAGCGTGATTATGCCGGTTTATAAGGTTGAAGAGTATGTCGGCAGGGCAATAGAGAGCATCCTTGCACAAACATTTAAGGATTTTGAGTTTTTCGCCGTGAACGATGGTACGCCGGACAACAGCGGCAAAATCTGTGATGATTACGCATTGAAGGACAGCCGGATAAAGGTAATCCATAAAGAAAATGGCGGAGCACCCAGCGCACGCAATATGGCGATGGATGTTGCTGTCGGCAAATATTTATATTTTTTTGACTCCGATGACTGGGCGGAACCGACCATGCTTGAGGATATGTATAATCTGGCAGAGGCAAACAACGCCCAGTGTGTGGTAACAGGCTATTTTATAGATACTTATTATAGCGACACGGAGTATCTGACGCTGAACATTACACACCCCGATAGGGTTTATAAGGATAAGGAATCTTTCCGCCGTGAGGCCCATACGCTGTTCGACAAAAACCTGCTTTATACACCGTGGAACAAGCTTTATTTGGCCTCCTATCTAAAAGAAAACGACATTAAATTTCCCTATACTTTTTGGGATGATTTTCCGTTTAATCTCAGCGTAGTCCGAGATGTGGAGCGCGTGGTTGTCTCTTCAAAACAATATTATCACTTCATGCGCGCACGTGCCGAGTCCGAAACGGCAAAATATATGCCAAAAATGTACGAGAAAAGAGAAGAAGAACATGCCTGGATGCTGGACCTTTATGTCCATTGGGGGATTGACAACGCAGACAGCCGGGAGTTTTTAGCCAGAAGATATATCGAACGCGTTATCGGCTGTATTGAAAACATCACCAATAAGAAATGCGAGCTTTCAAAAAAAGAAAAAAAGCAGGCAATTAAAAAAATCATCTCGGACAGTAAAGTGGTGGAGAGTCTGAAGATTGTCAAGCCAAAGTCGATGATGATGCGTGTCGTATTGCTGCCTGTCCGACTGGGTAGCGCCGGGCTAACCTATGCGCAAAGTGCGTTTATTTCCAAAGTCAAATCCAGTAACACAAAACTTTTTGCCACATTAAAATCGAGGAGATAGTTATGTATGGCCGATAAGCTGTTATTCAGCATTGTAATGCCTGTCTATAATGTGGAAGAATATTTGCGTGATGCCGTTGCAAGCGTTTTGCAACAGACTTATACCCACTTTGAATTGATACTTGTGGATGATTGCTCGCCCGACAGCTGTCCTGATTTATGCGATGAACTGGCTTGTACAGACTCAAGGATACGGGTGATTCATAAGCCTGTAAACGAAGGGCTCAGCATGGCGCGAAATTCCGGGATTGCACAAGCAGTCGGTGACTATATATATTTTTTAGATTCCGATGACACGGTTGATAGTTTCTTGTTAGAGGCTGTCGCTGCGTCATTGGAGAAAGATCCGGCCGATTGTGTTCTGTTTGGAATGACAGAGGAATATTTGGATGAAACCGGTACGATTAAAGAAAAATTTGTAATCACTTATCCCGCAAAACAATTGGTGTCAAAAGAACAGTTACGCAAAGAAATAATCTATATTGAAAATTCAACGTTATTCGGATATTCCTGGAATAAATTCTACAACTTGAAGCATTTAAAACAAAACAAACTAACGTTTGTGAAAGTTACGTTGATTGAAGATGTCCGTTTTAATGTGGATTTTTTTATGAATGCCTCTTCTTTAAACATCTTAGATGCCTCTTTGCACCATTACAAAAAACGCGGCAGAGGCAGTTTAACCGAAGTGTTTGTGCCCGATTATTTTGAGCTACACACGCAGCGTGTTAAGCTAATCAAAAACCAGTATATATACTGGGACTCATATTCGCCCGAGGTAAAACGTGTCTTGGGTAATATTTATTGCCGTTATGTTTTTTCTGCCCTTCAGAGGAACTGCGATAAACGAGCAGGCATGAAAATCGTAGACCGGAAAAAATGGATCAAAAACTTATTTACAGATGATTTGTTTAACGAGTTAGTTCCGGCAGCACAGGCAGACAGCAGGATTTTTGAAATGATGACACTTATTCTAAAAAAACGCAGCGTGTTTCTATCGCTTCTTTCCAGCAAATCAATATTTGTCATCAAGAATAAAATGCCCATATTATTTGCAAAAGTAAAGCAAAAAAGATAACGGGAGAATTTAATTGAGTAAAATCAATATTCTTATTGTTGGGATGTCGCCCGAGACGGGTGGGATAGAGAACTTTGTTATGCAGGTTGTGAGCGGGATGGATGCCGACCGGTTTCACTTTGATGTGCTGACATTTTGCTCTCGCTGCGCATATGAAGAGGAACTGACACAACTCGGTTGTCGCGTATTCCATGCAACCCGCAGAGGAAAAAATCCTATTAAAAACTATCTGGATCAACGGCGGTTCTTTGCGCATCCACCAAAATCATATGACTTTGTCTGGCTACACCTCTCC
This sequence comes from uncultured Eubacteriales bacterium, assembly GCA_964568955.1. Taxonomy (GTDB): domain Bacteria; phylum Bacillota; class Clostridia; order Oscillospirales; family Acutalibacteraceae; genus UBA1447. The sequence continues at coordinate 5,173 of CAZMSM010000017.1, forward strand.
TCGGCCAGTGATTTAAAAACAATCCTTTTTACCAAGAAGTTTACCAAAGCCAAAGTAGCTTGTCATTGCCATGGAACCGATTTCGAGAGCAAGGATGGCGCGGCTCGCAAACTTCACCTATATTTGCATAAAAAGAACCGTCCGAAACTTGTTGAAAATACTGATATCCATTTAGCTTGCTCAACATTAGCCGGTGATTGGCTATACGGTGATATTGGGGAAAAACTGACCCTTGTACCAAACGGTATTGACATTGACGCATACAAATTCTCACACGAGAAAAGAAAACAAGTGCGCCAAAGTCTCGAAATTCAGAACAACAACATTGTAATAGGTCATGTTGGGCGGCTGACGAAAGTTAAAAACCAGACATATCTGATTGATGTTTTCGTTGAGTTTCGCAAGAGGTATTCGGATGCTGTTTTAATCATTGTCGGTGTGGGAGAACTGGAGGCGGATTTACGTGAAAAGGTGAATCGGCTCGCTCTTACCGAACAGGTCTTGTTTTTAGGATTCAGACAGGACATTTCGGATTTGCTACAGGCTTTTGATGTTTTTTTGCTACCATCATTTTCCGAAGGGCTACCAATTACGGTTATTGAGGCACAAGCCTGTGGGTTGCCTTGCCTAATATCGAACAAAATCACACAAGAGGTCGCTTTGACGGACATTGTTTGCTTTTTACCAATTACACAGCCCCCAACCCGCTGGGCGGATAAAATTGATGCAAACCTTAATCATTCTCGCGATGCTTGTCTGTATCAACAGAAAGTTATCGAGTCCGGCTATAGTGCACAGTCAACCATTAACAAGCTTAGCAATATTTTTGGGGGCAAAGAATGAACAGGATTAACTCAGTTACAAATTTAGTGTTCTCCGGAACAATGTTCAAAATGCTCTATCTCTCATTGGCCCTACTTTCCTTTAATTCATTCACCCATTATCAACCCTGGATGAAATATTTTATTTTAGCGGTAACGGCCTTTGGAGCGTTGAACATACTGTATAGGTTGAAAAACTTTAAAAATTATATAAAAACTCCGTATTTGATTATTGGCGTTTTTTTCCTTTTGAGTTACATAATTACGACTGTTATAAACAGACGCTACGGTTTATTAGGGAGCGCAAAAGGGCTGGTTTGGTTAACGTTCCAAATTCTTCTTCTATACTGCTGTGATTATTCAAAGCCGGTTGAGTTTATAAAAGCAGAATTTAAAAAGATAGGTTTGCTGTTTGTTTCCTATACAACCGTTGCATGTGTTATAAGTATCTTCATGCTTGCGAGTCGGTATGAAGAAAAACTTTGGCTTGATGATGGGCAGATGGTTTTTCGTGGTTTTATCTGGGGCCGCCTATGGGGTGTTTTCTCCGACCCTAATTATGCCTCCGTTTCGGTGTGCATCAGCATCGTTTTATGTCTGTATTTCTTTTCTGTTTCGAAAAAATGGTATTATAGAGTTCCAATAATATTTTCTTTGGTGTTTTCATTTCTTTACTTGGTGTTCTCGGATTCAAGAACAGGGTATGTCACTTTGTTTTGCTGCGTTTTTGCTTGGGTTTATTTGAAGTTTTTTGAAAAAATAAAAGCGGCTGCAAAGATGGCTAATAAAAGGCAGCTGCTTCAAAGCGTTATAGCTGTGTCGATTGCTTTAGTTGTTTCGTTAGGGGCAGTGGGCGCAATTGTTGAGACAAAGGAATTTTATAATTGTGCTGTGACAGTTACCCAAAACGACAAACAATCAAATGAACAGTCGAACGAGCAGCCGAACGAGCAGCCGAACGAGCAAAATAAACCCCTTAAAGTAGAACGTTCGTCTGAAATTGAAAAAACAGACCTGACGAACAGACGATTGGACATTTGGAAAAGCGGCTTTGATATTTTCCAAACATCCCCGGTAATCGGTGTAGGATTTCGCAACATTATTGTTGCAGCAAAAGAAAAGGCTCCCGATACGTATATTATCAATAGTTTGGTCGCCGACTTTGATGCTTTTCACAATATGTTTATAGATGTCTTGGTTTCTCAGGGTTTAGTCGGTTTTCTACTGTTCATGTCGCTTGCTGTGTTATGTGCAATTTCCATACTTCGTCTGCTACTAAGCCGGAAAACGGATCACTTGCCTATTTTTTCTACTCTTCTTGCAGTTGTAATCGCATCGGTGGTATCCTCTTTCTTCTTATCGGATACGGTGTATGTCAACAGCCCCAATGCGGTAATTTTTTGGATTTTTCTCGGCTATATCATGCGCATTGTTGTTGCCCACAAAGAGAATACTGAAATTGCTCAGCCGAATTTGCACACAAAACACAGGGTGCAAAGCGCACAATAATATGGTAATATACAGAGAAAGGGCTTAAAGTGAAACAAAATAAATCTATCACTGCAAACGCCTTTGCTCGGATTGTTATGTACATTTTAAACTTGCTGGTCCCTGTTCTTGTCGGACCTTACCTGGCAAGAGTATTGGATGTGAGTCTATATGCCCAATATAATGCTGCGTTTTCGATTGTCCAGTGGTTTTTGCCATTCGCAATCTTTGGCATCTATACCTATGGAATTCGTCAGGCCAGTCGTGAGCGGGACGACAAAGGGAAAACCGAGCTTGTTTTCACAAAGCTTTTCCTGTTCGGTATTGTCAGCACAAGCATTGTGCTACTATGCTATTTAGTTTTTGTTTTTGCAGCAAAGGCAGATTATTTTTGGCTGTATATGCTGTTGGGCATCAATATTGCCGCGAACTATTTCGCTATTGAGTGGTTAAACGAGGCTTTTGAAAATTACAAATTCATCTTATATAAGACGATGATTGTCAGAATCGGATATATCGCTTCCATTTTTATTTTTGTAAGGCAGCCGGAGGACATTCTACCCTATACAGCAATCGCTTCCTCCGTGGTTTTTTTAAACAATCTGTTTGGGTACTTGTATATTAAGCGCAAGGTGAAGTTTGTTCGTGTCCCGGTGAAGGAAGTTTTCAAACTGGCAAAGCCGCTGACGATTGTCATGCTGCTGACAAATACCAACATGCTTTTTTTTATGCTTGACCGATTGTTTCTTTCGGTTTTTTCGAAAACTGTGGTTTTTATCACCTATTATTCCATGCCGATGTTGATCATGATGGCGATTATGAATGTTGTCAGTTCTATTATTTTTGTAGCTGTTCCAAGGCTTTCCAACTACCTTTCGCGCAATGAAAACGCAGCATATAAAAAGCTCCTGGGTGTGTCATCACATTGTTTTTTTCTTGTCGCCATGCCGCTTTTTTCGGGTATTTCGGCCCTAGGTCGGGAGATTATGTATATTTATGGTGGGGAACAATATATCGATGCCGGCAGTACTCTGGTGGTTTTTGGCATTGCATTTATTGTTTATGCGGTTGATATCACGTTGTCTAATCAGGTGTTGTTTGTCAACGGTATGGAAAAATCGCTTCTCAAGATTTATCTGATTGGCGGCGGGATTAATCTTTTATCTAACACCGTGCTTGCATTAACCGGGCATCTTACACCGACACTGCTTATCACCACAACATTGGTCAGCGTTATTGTTGTAGTTATTCTGCAACATGATATAATACGAAGACAGTTCGGCAAAGGAGTCTCTCCTTTGGACAAAACAACGCTTAAGTATGTTTGTCTTTCGCTGTGTTTTTTGCCTATTGCACAGGGCCTTCGCAAAACAGTTGAAGTGAGCCTTGCGCCAAACGCCACGTTTGTTATTTTTGTCGGTGTCGTGATAGCGGTATGTATGGTGTTCTATTTCACGGTACTTTTGTTAACAAGAGACCGATTTTTAATACAGGTCATCAGTACGGGCATCGACCGCATAAAAAAGGTAATTCACAAGGGCAAATGCCGGACATAGTCGGCTGATATATTTAATAAAAAATGATTCGGGAGCTGTTTCATGGAAGTTTTTCACCTTATTAATAAAAAGGTTTTTGATATAAGCCTGTTTCGTGTTTTAGTGGTTGCCTTTGCATCGATTAACATGATTCCCTTGTTTAATGATTTATTTTTGAGCAGGGTTCTTTACGCGGTTTTTGCCGTGTGGGCTTTGCTGTTGATGGTTTACAAAACATTTATCCTCAAAACGTTGCTCAAACCAAAGTATTCGGTGCTGCTGTTTGTTTTTTTCTTATTTGCCGGCATTTCAATATTGGTGAATTATAAAAACGGTTTTTCACGCAACGTGATGACTATCTACATGCCTGTTGTTTTTGCGTTTCTTCTGTATGTTCCGGATACGGGCAAAGGATTAATGCGGGAAGTCCGCATTGTTAGTGGCTTTTTTATAGGGTTTACTTTTCTGGTTTCTGCCGCTTCATTTGTGATGTATATGTTCCAAATCAGCTTTACTTTCTTGAACCGTAATGGGGTAAATATACGGCAGGGGTTTTTGGAAAACAGATTGTTCGGGCTGTATATCAGCCCCAATGTAGGGGTTGTATTTGCACTCACATCTATACTGCTTACCTCTATTTGCATTTTCTTTGTCTGCAAAAAACCGATAAAAAAAGTTGTGCTGGTGTTCTATTGGTTTAACATTTTGCTTCAATATCTTTATTTTCTACTTGCAAATTCAAGGGGTGGTATGGTTGCTGCATCGGCAGCGATAGCCTTGTTGATTGTTTTCGGTCGTTATGAATTTATGGTATTCCGGATTCGGTTCAAAGTGGAAACCGTGCTTTCAAAGATTGTTTGCCTGATATTGGTTTTTGGCACTTTGTTTTTGGTGGCGGCACCGGTCAAGTACGGGCTGGCTTATGTGCCCATGGTGACCGAAAAAGTTTTCCACTTAAACAACCCCAACATGAATGGTGAAACCGGAGAAACCGATTTCACACGCATAGAAGCTGACAGCGAGGATATCTCGAACGGGCGGACAGTGATTTGGAGTGCGGCGTATCATCTTTGGCGTTATAACCCCTTTGTCGGGGTAGCGAATGCCGACGTGATTGAAGAAGATACCGAAAACAGCTATGTGCCAACGGATACACTGAGCAAAGAAAAAGTGTTTTGGCTAAACCGAGCCAATGGCAACATGCACAACGTTTTTATCCAAATTGGTGTTAACTACGGTACGGTTGCTTTGTTTTCAATCCTGCTCTTTTTGCTGTTGATTTTTATTTTTGTGTTTAGAAAGATGATGTCCCAGCGTAAAAAGGGTGAGATGTGTAACCTTGAACTTATGCTGCTTGCGATTGCAGCTTTTTACCTTTGTCACAATATTTTTGAAACCTATCTTTTCGTTTGGGGCTCCAATGTTTTTGGCGCCTTATTCTGGCTGTTTTTGGGGTATGCTATCTTTTTCTTGGAAAACGGCCCTTCATTAGCTGAAAAAAACGAGGAAATCGTATGATATTATATTATGCCGCAACACAACTTCATATCTTTAATGCGGTTAATATGCTTAATACCGTTCACAAAGGGAAAAAGGCGGATATTTTTGTGCTCAACCATTTTGTATCCGCGCCGGCCATATGCCAACGCCTTGAGGCCTCCGGCGTGTTTGAAAATGTGGTTCTCATTAACAATAAAAATGACAAGAGCATCTTTAACCTTCTCAAAAGGGTCGTGCAAATCCTGTTTTTGCCCCGTGATATTGCGCAGACGGTTAAAAACAAAAACTATGAAGAAATTGTGTTTTTTTCCAACGATCATTTGATGGCCGCGTCCTTGATTAGGCTGGTGTTAAAAAAGAATAAAACTGCGGAATTTGCGCTTGGCGAAGATGGGGTAGGTTCCTATTTTGCGGATTTACAAACCCCAAACTCAAAAGTCAAACTGGTCCTGCGGCTTTTCGGCAGGGAGCGGCACCTTGAGAAGATCAATATCCAATACATCTATCAGCCCGAGTTGATGGTGCGTAATAACGATTTGTCGGTGCGGCGCATCCCGGTGCCCGATTTCAGCGGCGGAATCCCTCCGGCATACAAAACGATTTTCGGCGCAGGAGGGGAAGCCCCTTACCCTTACAAAGAAAAGGCGATTTATTTGCAACAGCCTTTTGTGGAAGACGGCCTGTCGGACGAGTTTAAGTCCGAGGAGGCGGTGCTTGACCTGCTGGAAGGTTTTTTTGGCAAAGATGATTTTTTGGTAAAGCTTCACTTAAGGTCGAAGCCCGAAAGGTATGAAAAATACCGCCATACCAAAGACAGCACGCTTTGGGAATACATCTGGTGCGAAAAATCGTTGGAGAACAAACTGTTAATCACCCCCGTATCAACGGCGGCCTTGTCACCCAAGATGTTTTTTGGCAAAGAGCCTGTGATTATTTTTACTTACCGACTGTTCGATAAGTCCTTGACCGAAAACCCTGCCTACAGAAATATGATTGACTTTGTGATGCGTTTCAAGAGCTGTTACGTGAACAAAGATAGGGTGTTTATTCCGCAAAACCTTCAGGAACTGCGCGGAATATTGGAAAACCTGAATATATCATGAGAAGAGAACGCTTATGAAGCTAAAAGGGAAAATTACGGCAATCGCCAAATCGAAAAATGAAAATTCGTTGGCCATCTTTAATCTCCTTGGGCCGGTGTTCTTAAACGGTATCAATTTTTTCACGATACCGGTTTTTACCCGTCTGCTCGGTGCTGAAAATTTTGGTATTGTTTCCGTATATATCGCCTGGGTTCAGATTATTACCGTGATTATCGGCTTGCAGACAACAGGGACCATTTCGATAGCAAAAGTTCATCTTCCGGAAGATGAACAACAAAAATACCGCTCAAGCGTTTTGAGCCTGTCGTTTTTCTCTATGATTGTTTTCAGTTTGATTGTCCTCGTGTTTGCAGGCCCGGTTTCCGACTTGCTTGATCTGAAAAACACGATTATTTTAATTATGGTGCTGCAAAGCTTCGGGACTTATGTCATTATGTTTGCCTCGGCAGGTTTTACATATGATAAAGAAGCCTACAAAACATTTTTGCTGTCGGTAACGGCAGCGCTTGCCACCATCGTGCTTTCGCTGGTGTTGATGTTGCGCTCGGATAGCTTTGACGGGCGGGCAGATGCACGTATATTGGGCATGGCCATACCCAATATCATCATAGGCTTCATCATGTTTGCCATCATTATGGTGCGCGGCAAAAAGACTTTTTCGAAAAAGTATTGGAAGTTTTGCCTACCGCTGAGTATGCCACTGATTTTCCATGGTCTGTCACAAATCATACTTTCGCAAGCGGACAAGATTATGTTGCAGAAGTTCACGACCGGCGAAATTGTCGGCATTTATAGCTTCGTCATTACCTTTACCCACTTGCTCAATGTTATTTGGCTGGCCTTCAACAACACCTGGGTGCCCTTCTATTTTGATGATATGAAGAAGGGCAATGTGGAAAACATCAAAAAGAGAACGAAAAATTATGTATTTCTCTTTACCGTAATCGTTTGCGGGTTCATGCTTATGGCGCCCGAGGTGGCAAAGTTGTTTACGACTTCCGCATTTTGGGGCGGGATTAATCTGATTCCTATTTTTTCCGTTTGCATGTATATGGTTTTTCTATACAGCTTTCCGGTCAATTTTCAGTTTTTTCACAATCGGTCACTCAACATTGCCATTGGTACTTGCCTGTCCGCCGTGCTGAATATTGTGCTTAATTTTATCCTGATCCCTCGTTTTGGTATGTACGGCGCGGCAATTGCTACCTTGATTGCCTACATTTCTTTATTTGCCTTCCATCAGTTTATAGCGCGGTACGTTGTCGGGCGGGCCTATCACTTCAGTTACAAGGACTATCGGCTTTCGATGCTTTTTGTGGCGGGCAATGTTGCCTTGTCTTATGGGCTTGCAGACTTCTGGTATATCAGGTGGATAATGGCAGGCGTAATGGGGACTGTGCTGGCAGTTAAAATCCTGAAGAATAAAAAAATATTCTAAAGTGCGCACCCGCGCAGACCGATAAAAATCTGTAAACCTATAAAAACCGAAAAATCGAGAAAAGAAAGAGAAGAGCCGAAAAAATGAAAAAAATACTTGTAACAGGTGCCGACGGATTTATCGGCAGCCACCTAACGGAAGAACTTGTCAAAAAAGGGCACAAGGTGAAAGCCTTTGTGTATTATAACTCCTTTAACTCCTGGGGATGGATAGACACCCTCCCGGAGGACATTTTAAAGGAGATTGAGGTGTTTGCGGGGGATATCAGGGACCCGAACGGTGTCAGGGAGGCCATGAAAGACATAGACGAAGTTTTTCACCTCGCGGCGCTCATTGCAATTCCGTTTAGCTACCACTCCCCCGATGCCTATGTGGATACCAACATCAAAGGAACCTTAAACGTGCTGCAAGCGGCGCGCGCTTTGGAAACGTCCAGGGTTTTGATTACCTCGACCTCGGAAGTTTATGGCACGGCGCGCTATGTTCCGATTGACGAAGACCACCCCTACCAAGGTCAGTCACCCTATTCCGCAACAAAAATCGGTGCGGACAGGTTGGCGGAATCTTTTTATCGCAGCTTTAACTCGCCTATTACCATCGTCAGGCCCTTTAATACCTATGGCCCGCGGCAGTCTGCGCGGGCGGTCATTCCGACCATCATATCGCAGCTTCTCGCAGGGAAAGAGACCATAGAGCTTGGTTCCCTAACCCCTACAAGGGATTTTAACTATGTGAAAGACACGGCAAACGGGTTTATCAAAATTGCGGAGTCCCAAAAGACCATTGGGGAAGAAATCAACATCGCCACCGGTACGGAAATATCCGTAGGTCGCCTTGCCGAAGAACTAATTAAACAAATCAATCCGAAAGCCGAAATACAGTGTGACGAGCAGAGGCTGCGCCCGGAAAAAAGCGAAGTAAATCGCTTGCTGGGCTCAAACGAAAAAATAAAAAGACTCACAAGCTGGGAACCGAATTATTCGCTCGAGCAGGGGATTGCCCTGACAATCGCCTTTATTCGTGATAATATGGATAAGTACAAAACGAATGTCTACAATGTGTAGCCGCAAAACACCGAGAAAATTTTGCGTAAAATCAAAAATTTATGAGGTTGAGAATGAATAAGTTTATCCCCCTTTCGGTACCAAACCTGAAAGGTAAAGAGCTGGAATATATCACAAAAGCGGTCGAAACCGAGTGGGTTTCAACCGGGGGACCCTATGTCGATGAGTTTGAAAAAAACATAGCCGCCTATACAGGCGCACATGGCGCTGTGTCTTGCCAAAACGGAACAGCCGGACTGCATGTCGCTTTGCAGCTTTGCGGGGTTGCAAGGGGGGACGAGGTGGTTGTGCCGACACTCACCTTTATTGCCGCGGTGAACCCTGTCAAGTACATAGGGGCTGAACCGATTTTTATGGACTGCGACGATTCGCTCACGATTGACACCGCGAAAATGGCGGAGTTCTTTAAGGAGCAGTGCGACTTTGCAAAGGGTAAGCTTACCAATCGCCGGACAAACAGGCAAATCAAAGCGATTTTGCCCGTGCATGTGTTTGGCAATATGGCGGATATGGAAAGCATTATGGGCATTGCCGCTACATATAACCTCAAAGTAGTTGAAGACGCGACGGAGGCCTTGGGGACGTATTATATCGCAGGTAAATACAAAGGACGGCATGCCGGCACCATTGGGGACATCGGCGTATATTCATTCAACGGCAACAAGATTATTACCACCGGCGGCGGCGGAATGATCGTGTCCGACAATTCGGACTATTTAAAAAAGGCCAAGCATCTCACAACGCAAGCGAAAAGCGATGAACTGTATTTTATGCACGATGAAATTGGTTATAATTATCGCTTGACCAATCTGCAGGCCGCTTTGGGTATTGCCCAGCTCGAGCAACTCGAGCAGTTTATTGCAACAAAAAAAGCGAATTATGAACACTACAAAAAGGCTTTTGAACAAATCGATGGGCTGACTTTGTTGGATTTTAAAGACGACATCAGACCGAATTTTTGGTTTTATGCCTTGTACTGCGGCAAAGAGTTCTCCTTAAGCCGTGATGAAATCATACGCTATTTGTCTTCAAAAAGCATTCAGTCAAGACCAGTTTGGGGGCTGATAAGCGAGCAAAAACCGTATGCCGGCAGTCAAACCTACAAAATTGAAAAAGCCACTGACTTTTTACAACACATAGTCAATATACCCTGCAGTTCCAATCTCACCCGTGAGGACGTCGCGGCTGTCATTGACTGTTTGAAAACTGCCGAAAAATAAAGGTATAGGGGGAAAATCGCTTTGGATATCAAGGATTTCCTTGTGGACGAAGAATGCACGATGCTTGAATGTATGGCACTTCTGGATAAAGCGGCGCAAAAAGTGATGTTTGTTACCCGCGAGGGGCGCTTCATCGCGGCTGTGACCGACGGCGATATCAGAAGATGGATATTAAAAAAAGGCAGCCTTGACGCAAAAATCAAGGAAATGGCCAATTACGCCCCAAGGTACTTGCGTATCAAAGACAGAACCCTTGCAAAAGCGTGTTTGAAAAAATGGTCGGTGGAAGCGATACCCATACTCAACAACAGCGACAAAATTGTTTCCATCGTTTTAAGGAATGCAGGGGAAATCAAAAACACCAAAAAGATGACAATTCCCGTTGTTATCATGGCGGGAGGGCTTGGCACAAGGCTGTATCCTTTTACCAAAATTCTTCCCAAGCCCCTCATCCCCATAGGGGAAATTCCGGTTGTTGAACATATTATCAACCGATTTAATAATTATGGTGTGGACAAGTTTTTTATGATAGTCAATCATAAAAAAAATATGATAAAAGCCTATTTTAATGAAATTGAAAAAAAATACGAGGTCATCTATATTGATGAGGACACGCCCCTTGGCACAGGGGGCGGATTGAGTTTGCTCAAAGGCAAAATCGACACGACCTTTATTCTTTCCAATTGCGATACCTTGATTGAAGACGACTATGAAAAAATATACAGCCATCACGAAAAAGAAGGCAACCTCATCACGATGATTTGTTCCTTGAAAAAAACCATCATTCCTTACGGCGTTGTTGAAATCAGCGAAACAGGCGAAATCGAAATGATGAGGGAAAAGCCTGAGGTTTCGCATTTTATCAATACGGGTATGTATGTTGTGGAACCCAAAGTGATAGAAGAGCTTGAAAAGGACACGCCGGTCGGCTTTCCCGAAATTATTGAAAAGTATAAAAACGCGGGTGAAAAAATCGGCGTATACCCGGTGAGTGAAAATAGCTGGCTTGATATGGGGCAGTTAAATGAGCTCGAAGAAATGAGAAAAAGGCTGGAAGGCGATGAATAAAAAAATACTGCTCATTGGCGGCGGCGGCCATTGCGAGTCCGTTCTGGACAGCATCACCGAGCTTGGCATCTATACGGACGCCGGCATTATAGACAACGAAAAACCGTTGGGCAGCTTGATGGCGGGCGTTCGCGTTGCCGGGCGAGATGGCGATTTGCCGGCGTTATTTGCGGCGGGCTTTGGCACTGCTTTTGTGACGCTTGGGAGCATCGGGGACACCGGGCCGAGAATCAGCCTATTCGAAAAACTTTGGCAAATCGGGTTTGAAACCCCAAACATCCTTGACCCCACCGCTGTTGTGAGCGGGAATACGGTGTTTGGAAGAGGTGTTTATGTCGGCAAAAATGCGGTGGTGAACGCCGGGGCAACAATAGGCAGCGGGGTCATCATCAACACGGGCGCAATTGTGGAACATGGCTGTACGGTTGGCGATTATACGCACATTGCCACAGGCGCGATTCTATGCGGTCAAGTGCTTGTGGGGGAGCGCACGCATATCGGTGCGGGCAGTATGGTTCGGCAGCGGGTGAAAATAGGGTCCGGCACAACAATAGGCATGGGAAGCGTTGTGTTGAAGGACATAGGCGACAATCTGGTTGCCTATGGGAACCCCTGTAAGGCGGTTGAAACAAAATGAGCATTTATATCATTGCCGAAGCCGGCGTCAATCACAACGGAAGTTTTGAAACCGCACTCAAAATGGTCGACCAAGCGAAAGCCGCCGGTGCCGACTGCATCAAATTTCAAACCTTCATTTCAAAAAACCTGGTCTCGAAAAGTGCCGGCAAGGCGGAGTATCAGAAAAAGACGACAGATGCAGATGAAAGTCAGCTCGATATGCTGAAAAAACTGGAGATCTCCTTTTCGGATTTTATAGCGTTGAAGGACTATTGCGCGGCAAAAGAAATTGACTTTTTGTCCACGGCTTTCGACTTTGAAAGCATTGACTTTCTGGAAAGCCTGGATATGAAAATATGGAAAATCCCTTCCGGTGAAATTACTAATTTGCCCTATTTAATAAGAATTGCGAAAACAGGCAAAGCGATTATCCTGTCAACCGGTATGAGCACCATGCGAGAAATTGAGGACGCCTTGGATGTGTTGAAAACTAATCGAGCGGGTGAAATTACCCTCTTGCACTGCACCACGGAATACCCGGCAGCGGTTGCACATGTAAATCTCAAAGCAATGGACACGATACGAGGGGCGTTCGGTTTGCCCGTGGGCTATTCCGACCATACCCAAGGTATCGAAATTTCAATAGCGGCAGCGGCCCTCGGGGCAGTGGTTATTGAAAAACACTTTACCTTGGATGCTGCGATGGAAGGACCCGACCACAAGTCGAGTTTGGAGCCGAGCGAGCTTAAGGCAATGGTGAGTGCTATTCGCCGTGTTGAAGCAGCCCTTGGGGACGGCAAAAAAGAACCTTCACCGGAAGAGCTGCAAACCCTTACAGTTGCGCGTAAGAGCATCACGGCAAAATGCACTATTCTCAAAGGCGAATGCTTTACGTCGGAAAACTTGACGGTAAAAAGACCCGGTACGGGGATAAGCCCGATGAAATGGTTTAATGTAATCGGGCAGACGGCTGACAGAGATTACCAAGAGGATGATTTAATACAATGACAAATTCAAACACAAACAAAAAGAAAATAATCAGTGTGCTGACCGCGACTAGGGCAGAATACGGCTTGTTAAAGCCCATCATACAAAAGCTGCAATCGGTAGCCGCTTTTGATGTGCGCGTTGTTGCAACCGGTGCCCACCTGTCGCCCGCGTTTGGTTTGACCTATAAAGAAATTGAGCGGGACGGTATTGAAATCGACGCCAAGCTGGAGATTCTTTTGGGTTCGGATACACCCTCAGCCACGTCAAAGGCCATGGGGCTTGCCATGATAAGCTTCGCAGATTATTTTGAAAGCCTAAGACCCGATATGCTGGTTGTTTTAGGGGACAGGTATGAGACGCTGGCCGTGTGCTGTGCGGCGATGAACCAAAGAATACCCATTGCCCACCTCTACGGTGGGGAAACGACGCAAGGCGCAGTGGACGAAGCCATCCGACACGCCATCACAAAACTGAGTTATCTGCATTTTACGAGCACCGAAGAATATAGGCGGCGCGTTATACAACTCGGCGAACAGCCCGACAGGGTTTTTTCTGTGGGCGCCATCGGAATTGAGAACATACTCCATGAAAGCTATATGAGCAAAGCCGAACTGGAAGCGGCCATTGAATTCAAGCTGGACGAGCCCTATGCCCTTGTAACTTTTCACCCGGTTACCTTGGAAGCGAACAAGGCGCTGGAACAGATCAAAGCCCTGCTTGCCGTTGTCAAAAAGCAAAAGAATATGCGCTTTATTTTCACCAAAGCCAATGCCGACGAAAACGGACTTGTCATTAACCGCACGATTGAAGGTTTTGTCAAAGACAACGACCATGCCGTGGTGTTTTCTTCATTAGGTGTGAAAAAGTATCTCAGCGCGTTAAAATACTGCACGATGGTGATTGGCAATTCATCAAGCGGCCTGATTGAAGCACCGAGCTTTGGCATCCCGACCATTAATATCGGGGACCGTCAAAAGGGCAGGCTTCAAGCAAGCAGTGTCATCAATTGCGGCACCTCCGAGCAGGAAATTGAAAAAGCAATTTTACTCGCACTTTCGGATGAAACTCGCAAGGCGGCGAAACATACCGTGAACCCCTACGGTGACGGCAAGACCTCTCTAAAAATAATCGAGACAATCGAAAATTGCTTAATGAATGGCGAAATTCAAATAATGAAAAAGTTTTTTGACTGCATGGAGGGTTAAATGAAAATTGTCGTAATCGGTTTAGGGTCTATGGGTAGGCGCCGCATCCGTTTAATCAAGAAGTTTGACCCTGCCTTCCAAATTATCGGGGTGGATACCAACCGGGAACGCAGAGCACAAAGTGAAAATGAGTACCAAATAAAAACCTATGCCGATATGGCAGAAATTGAGGACAGTGCTGTTGAGTGCGCCTTTGTGTGCACCTCTCCACTTTCACACAGCAAAATCATAACGCGCTGCCTTGATGCCGGCTGGCATATTTTTTCGGAAATAAATCTTGTGAATGACGGCTATGCCGAAAACATGTTGCTTTCAAAAAACAAGGGCTTGGTCTTGTTTTTATCCTCCACCTTTCTTTACAGGGAAGAGATAAAAAAAATCCATGAATTGATCGGGGAAACGGACAGACCGCTGAATTACACTTATCACGTGGGGCAATATCTGCCGGATTGGCACCCCTGGGAAAGCTATAACGACTTTTTTGTTGCCGACAAACGCTCAAACGGTTGTAGGGAAATTTTTGCGATTGAACTACCGTGGATCATTTCTGCGTTTGGTGGTATCGAAACGATGCAAACGACCAAGAGCAAGATGAGCGAGCTGAAGATTGATTATAATGATAATTATCTACTGCTAATAACCCATAAAAGCGGCCACAAAGGTGTTTTGGCGGTTGATGTTGTGTCCAGAAAAGCGGTCAGGAATCTGGAGATATTCGGTGAGGAGTTGTATGTTCACTGGGATGGCTCACCGTCGGGTCTCTACCGTTATGATTATGACGATAAGCAAGATGTTAATATCGACCTCTACGAAAAAGTTGACCAACTTGAAAATTACAGTAGTTTTGTTGTCGAGAATGCTTATTTTAGCGAAGTCGATGCGTTCTTTAAAGCAGTGACACAAGGGTCCGTGCCCAAATACAATTTTGAAAAAGATGAAGGCATTCTTGAGATTATTGACAGAATAGAGGCGTAGTGTGGAGCAGGCTTATAAAATCGGCATTATCGGGCTTGGTTCCATAGGGGCCAGGCATCTGCTGAATATCACGCGTGTTTTGGCCGGCAGAAACAAGGCTTGTGAAATTGATTTGATAAGAAGCGGGAAAGGCAAAGAAGTGGATGCCCGGCTGGAGCCCTTGGTGACCGGGACAGTCTATTCTTACACCGAGGCTCGGGACGACTATGATGCGGTTTTTATAGCGAACCCGACCGATAGGCATTATGATACGGTCAAACAATTTGTGCCAAAGACACGGCACATGTTTATAGAAAAACCGGTGTTTGATACCACTTCGGTATCCGTTGAGGATTTAAAGCTAAAAGAGGGCAGCATCTACTATGTGGCCTGCCCTTTAAGGTACACCAATGTGATCCGCTATTTAAAAGAGAAGATCAACCCCGACGATGTTTATAGCGTCAGGACGATTTGTTCGAGTTATCTGCCGCAATGGCGCGCGAGCGGCGACTACAGAGACTCCTACAGTGCACATAGGGACAAGGGCGGCGGGGTATCCATTGACTTGATTCACGAATGGGATTATCTGCGTTATTTGTTCGGCACGCCCAAACGAGTGTGTCATATGAAAGGCACCTTTTCGAATCTGGAGATTGACAGTGACGATTTATCCCTTTATATCGCCGAATATAAAGACAAGCTGGTCGAAGTCCATTTGGACTATTTCGGGCGCAAGACGATAAGGGAAGTCCAGCTTTTCACCGAGCGAGACACCATTACAGCCGACATAGCCAACAGCGAAATTCGGTTTTTAAAAAGCGGCAAGACGGTTTCCTTCGGTGAAGATAAAAACGATTTTTATGTAAGAGAAATGGAAACGTTTTTTGATATGCTGGAAGGCAAAGCGGCCAACCACAACGATATTTCAATGGCCTTGGAAACATTACGAATAGCAAAAGGGGAATAATGCATGACCATTCTTTTTACAATTTGCGGCAGAGCGGGCTCAAAGGGCATGAAAAACAAGAATTTGAAGGAATTTCTCGGCTACCCATTACCCTTTTACACGCTCTCGGCCATTGACTTGTTTGTCAAGAGAAACCCTGAAATAGCGTATGATGTCGTACTGAATACGGACAGCGATGAGCTGATAGACTTGTTTTTGAAAAAACAAGGCCTCAAAATACAAGTAATCAAGAGGGATGCCGCCCTCGGGTTGGATAGCACACCCAAAGTTGCTGTCATAAAAAACTGTCTGCAAGAAATAAAAAAGAGAAAAGCGGCATCGGTCGATATGGTTGTTGATTTAGACATCACTTCGCCGCTGAGAACGGTAGCGGATGTGCACCATCTTATTGACCGAAAAATGGCATCCGATGCGGATGTTGTGTTTTCGGTTACCGATTCAAGACGCAACCCCTATTTCAATATGGTTAAAAGCGGCAAAAACGGCTATGAACGGGTCTTTTCGTCAGAACTCAATACCCGGCAAGGGGCACCGGAAGTGTTCGATATGAACGCATCCCTGTATGCATACGCGCCGAATTTCTTAGAAAGCGGAAAAAACATATTTGAAGGCAAGTGCGACATCATCAAAATGTTTGACACGGCTGTGCTGGATATAGATTGCGAGAACGATTTTAATCTTATGCAGGTAATCGCAGATTATTTGTACAACACCAACAATGACTTTAAGGAAATTCGGGACAATATAAAGAACTTAATCATCTGAATTGTTCTGCAACTTAAACGCAGGTGGAAGCGCTCGGCTTTCCACCTTTTTTTATGGATAAAACCCTATGGTTATGATACGAAAAACACAACAAAAATAAGGCGTTTTCAAGGGCTTTAATATCGAATAAGAATAAAAAAATGCGCCTTGTATGGTATAATGTTTAAAATATGCAACATAGAGGAGACCATGAATGATGGCTGATATTTATACTGCTCTTGCAGCGATTCTCAAGGGTATGGAGCCGGCGCTCGCGGCAAGTGGTTTTGAACCTGTCCTGCCCCCAAACGTCAAGAAAAACGAGCCCCCCGCCGTAACGGAAAGCGGCAAAATAACCATTGACTTCAGGGGCGAAAAAGGGGCCCTGCGCATTGAACATTTCGATGACAAAATAGCCCTGCTAATGACCGATAAAACCGGGGAAGATGTCACAGAATCAGATTTTGGACAGCTTTCTCTGTCTTTGCTTGACGCACAAACAGCAGATGAGAAAGACACGAAATATATTGCCGGTGAGTTTTCCGAGTCGCTCAATGAACGCTTTGGCGGCAAAAATAAAGGCGGGGCCGCTTCCAAACTGCCGGTTCCCGTTTCCAAAGCAGCGGCAAAGAGCGGGGCCGTTTCTTACGATTCGAACACGCTTGCAAGCCGTTTTACCGTGCTCTACCCGGAACTCAGAGCGGCATACAAAGCCAATGTCGACCTGTACGGTGAGTTTCTCGCGGAAGAGTTCTTTGCCAACGGCGGCACGGCAGCAGTGCTTCAAACAATCAAGGCCAATGACAAACTCAAGATGAAAAAGCTCTTTGGGCTCTTGAATGAAATTTATGAGGACGGCACCAACGAAATACAAAGCTTGATTGCTGTTTCAATTTTGGGCTCTCTTAACAACGACCAGAACCTGCTTGCAAATTGCGTTGATTATATGTGCAAGGATATGCTGGGCCCGGTGATTCAAATCAATAAATATCTTGCTTCTGCAGGTGGCAAAGGCGCCAAAATGAGGCTTGAAAACCCACCGCCCTACAAACCGAAAAAGGCAAAGAGGAAAAACCCGATAACCTCTGCGCTGGGTATGTAGATGTTCTGTTGCGACTATGTGAATTCACAAAGGATACAGGAGGTCCCCTATTGGATACTGAGGAAAAAATAATAAATAACGACGAACTCGAAACGATGGACACAGTCGTTACGGAAAAATATGACGCAAGCCAGATACAAGTGCTTGAAGGGCTCGAGGCGGTTCGTAAACGCCCGGGTATGTATATCGGTTCAACAGGGCCCCGCGGTTTGCACCACCTGGTTTATGAGATTGTGGACAACTCCATTGACGAAGCCTTGGCGGGGTTTTGCA
This sequence comes from uncultured Eubacteriales bacterium, assembly GCA_964568955.1. GTDB lineage: Bacteria > Bacillota > Clostridia > Oscillospirales > Acutalibacteraceae > UBA1447. Next base: position 23,263 of record CAZMSM010000017.1, read on the forward strand.
CCCATATTGAGGTGGAAATCTTACCGGACAATATTATTTGTGTCAAGGACAACGGCCGGGGTATCCCTGTCGGATTAAACGAAAAATTAGGGCTACCGTCTGTGACGGTGGTTCTTACAATGCTCCATGCCGGCGGTAAATTCGGTGGCAGTGGCTACAAAGTTTCCGGCGGTCTGCATGGGGTAGGTTCTTCCGTTGTTAACGCCCTATCCGAGTGGCTGGAGGTAGAAGTGTCGCAGGACGGGCATGTTCATCAACAACGGTTTGAACGCGGCAAAGCCGTTTCGGAACTGGTTATTATAGGGGACACGAACGAAAGCGGAACACTCATACGCTTTATGGCCGATGCAGAGGTTTTTACCGAAACAACGGAGTATGAGTTCGAAACCCTTGAACGACATTTAAGGGAATCCGCCTTCCTCAACGCAGGCTTATGCATAACCCTTACCGACAGACGCGACAGCGAAGACGTGGTGGAAGAAGTTTTTTGCTACGAGGGCGGTATTTCAAGTTTTGTGGAATACCTCAACCAAAACCGTGGCTTGACGGCCTTACATAGCCCCCCCATTCATCTTTGCACCGTGAGCGATGACCGCTGCGCGGAAATTGCGATGATGTATAACGACAGCTACAACGAAATCATTTTATCATATGCCAACAATGTGCACACTGCAGACGGCGGTACGCATGAAACCGGCTTTAAGAGTGCCCTTACAAGGGTGTTTAACGATTACGGCCGCAAGTACTCTATACTCAAGGATGCGGACAAAAACTTGTCCGGTGATGATGTAAGGGAAGGCTTGACAGCCGTCGTGAGCGTAAAACTCACAGATGCTCAGTTCGAAGGGCAGACCAAAGGGAAACTTGGGAATACGGACATCACTCAACTGGTTTCCTCCACACTTTATGATAAACTGATGACCTATTTTGAAGAGAACCCTTCCATCGCCAGAGCCATTTTCAGCAAGGCCTTGGATGCCTCCCGCGCGCGAGAGGCTGCGCGCAAGGCGAGGGATTTGGCGCGGCGCAAATCAGCGTTGGAGAGCAATTCCCTACCCGGCAAATTGGCCGACTGTACGGAAAAGGATCCCGCTGTTACGGAAATTTATATCGTCGAGGGTGACTCGGCAGGCGGTTCCGCTAAGGCGGGGAGGGACAGACGCTATCAGGCTATCCTGCCACTTTGGGGCAAAATGCTGAATGTTGAAAAAGCAAGGTTGGACAAAGTTATCGGCAACGAAAAGCTGATGCCCGTCGTTACGGCTTTGGGCACAGGCATTGATGATGACTTTGAGCTTGCCAAGCTACGCTACGATAAAATCGTGATTATGGCCGATGCCGACGTTGACGGTGCTCATATCCGCACGTTGCTGTTGACTTTTTTCTTTCGTTATATGCGCCCGCTGATTGAACATAACCATATCTATATTGCTCAGCCACCTTTGTTTAAAGTAAGCAAAGGCAAAAAACATTTTTATGCTTTTTCGGACGAGGAGCGGGACAGCTACATGGAAGAACTCGGTGGTGGTTGTGAGATTCAGCGCTACAAAGGTCTTGGTGAAATGGACGCTCAGCAACTGTGGGAGACGACGATGGACCCGGAGTTCCGCACCATGCTTAGGGTAACGCTCGAAGATGCCGTTCAGGCGGATGAAACGTTCACCGTACTGATGGGTGACAAGGTAGAGCCGCGCAGGCTGTTTATCGAAAAAAATGCAAAATATGTCCAAAACTTGGATGTTTAATTATTTGAAATTATGGGTCAAGGTTTAATTAAGAGGGGTATGTATAAATGAGTTTTGAGGATCTGTCATTTTCGGATCAAACGATAATCGATGTTGATATCAGCAAGGAAATGCGCAAGTCATTTTTGGACTATTCTATGTCCGTTATTGTGGCGCGCGCGTTACCGGATGTGCGTGATGGCTTAAAGCCTGTGCACCGCCGTATATTGTACACGATGCATGAGAATTCATTAACACCCGATAAAGCGTACCGAAAATGCGCGGATACGGTCGGTTCTGTTTTGGGCCGCTACCATCCGCACGGCGATGCCTCCGTTTATGACGCGATGGTGCGTTTGGCACAAGATTTTTCCATGCGGTATATGTTCGTTGACGGCCACGGTAACTTTGGTTCCGTGGACGGCGACCCGCCCGCTGCTTATCGTTATACGGAATCCAGGATGAGCAAAATCTCGTTGGAAATGCTATCGAATATCGAAAAAGAAACCGTTGATTTTGCCCCGAACTATGACGACAGGCTCAAAGAGCCCGTTGTGTTGCCCTCTCGTTTCCCAAATTTATTGGTAAACGGCTCGACGGGTATTGCAGTGGGCATGGCGACGAATATCCCACCCCACAATATGCGTGAGGTTATCGACGGCATGTGCTGTTTGATTGACAACCCGGATGCCGGGCTGGAAGATTTGATGGAGCATATAAAAGGGCCTGATTTTCCCACAGCGGGCATTATCATGGGCAGAGCGGGTATCCGCAGCGCCTATGCCACGGGCAGGGGCAAAATAACCGTCCGCGCCAAGGCGGAAATAACCGAGGGCAAAAACGGCCGCTGGGTGATTACCGTTTCCGAGTTGCCTTATCAAGTGAACAAGGCAAGGCTCATTGAAAGCATCGCAAACCTTGTCAAGGATAAACGCATTGAGGGCATTGCAGACATCAACGACTATTCCTCAAGGGAAGGCATGAAGATGGTTGTTGACCTCAAACGGGACGCGAACCCGCAAGTGGTGCTCAATCAATTATTTACATTTACCCAACTTCAAACCACTTTCGGTGTTATTATGATAGCGCTTGTCGACGGCGAGCCTAAAATCCTCACCCTGAAAGAAGTGTTGGAAAATTATATAAAATTCCAGTGCGAAGTCATCACCAGACGTACCCGGTTTGACTTAAGAAAAGCGCAGGAGCGCGCGCACATCTTGGCAGGGTTGTTGATAGCCCTTGACTTTATTGACGAGGTTATTGCACTACTCAGGGCATCCAAAAGCATTCCGGAAGGCAAAGCGGCCTTGATGGAACGTTTTGGGCTGGACGACATTCAAGCGCAGGCTATTGTACAGATGCGTTTGGGGCAGTTGACCGGGCTTGAAAGAGTAAAAATCGAAGAAGAGATGGCAGCGCTGAAGATTAAAATTGCCGAGTACATCGAAATCCTGAGTGATGAGAGCAGATTGCTCACCATCATAAAGGACGAAACAAACGCCATTAGGGATAAATTCGGCGATGACCGCCGGACGGAAATTATTAATGTCAGCGGTGAAGTGGATATCGAGGATTTGATTCTTGAGGAAACGTGCGTCATTACCATGACGGACTTGGGCTATATCAAACGCCTGCCGATGGACACATACACCCTTCAGCGGCGGGGCGGCCGCGGCGTAAAGGGTATGACACGCCGTGAGGAGGATGTGGTGCAAACCATGTTTACCTGCTCCACCCACGACTACGTAATGTTCTTTACCACAAAAGGCAGAACCTATCGCCTAAAGGGGTACGAAATCCCCGAGGGTTCCCGCACAAGCAAGGGGATGAATATTGTCAACCTCCTGCCTGTTGAAGGGGAGGAAAGAATTTCTGCCATGATAAGGGCACCCAGGGTAGAGGAAGGGCAGTACCTTTGCATGGTAACGCGCAAGGGGATTATCAAACGTACAGCCCTTGAAGCATATAAAAATGTTCGCAAGACAGGCGTTATAGCCGTTAACCTGGACGAAGACGACGAACTCGCCTGGGTAAGGCTTACGAGCGGCGATGACGATTTGATTGTGGCCACGCGCAAAGGCATGTGCATCCGCTTTAACGAAAACGATGCAAGACCTTTGGGCAGAACCGCGAGAGGCGTTAAAGCCATCACACTCAGGGACGGCGACGAAGTTGTCGGAATGGCTGTTTTGCAAGAAGGCAAAACCGTCTTTACCGTGAGCGAAACGGGCTACGGCAGGCGCAGCGAAATCGATGATTTCCGCCTGCAGTCAAGGGGCGGTAAAGGTGTCACCAATTATAGGGTGAAAAAATACGGTGATGTTGCCTCCACTATTGTCGTCAATGATGATGACGATTTGATCTTGATTTCGTCCGACGGAATCATTATCAGAATACCCGCAGGCGAAATCAGTATTTTCGCAAGGCCCTCAAAAGGGGTGCGCGTGATGAAAGTCACCGACGGTGAGCGTTTGGTTACCGTCACTGCGGCTGAAGCGGAGGAAGAAGTCGAAGACGAAGAGATTGACGAATACATAGATGAAGGCATTGACGAAGACATTGACGAAGACGTTGATGAAGACGAAATCGACATTGAGGCTGAAGACGAGGAAGAAGAACTTGAAACGCAAGAATAAAAACACCCATGCAGATATTTAAAAACTTGCCATAACAGAGTTTCTCTGTTAATATAATTTGTGTAACGGTCACATACCTTTTAAGGGGGATATATAATGAATATAGCACTCATAGCCCATGACTCCAAAAAAGAGCTGATGACTCAATTTTGTATCGCTTATTGCGGGATATTGAGCCGCCATACCCTATCTGCCACGGGCACAACCGGTAAGCTTGTCAGCGAAGCCACCGGGTTGGAGATTGAAACTTTCTTAAGCGGAGCGCAAGGCGGCGACCAACAAATCGCCGCAAGAATCGGCTATAACGAAATCGATGTCTTGCTGATGTTCCGCGACCCGAACGGGCCAAGACCCAATGAGCCCAACGAAGCCAACTTGCTAAGGCTCTGCGACGTATACAATGTGCCTGTTGCAACGAACATTGCGACTGCGGAGGCACTCATACACAGCTTGGACCGCGGCGACTTGGATTGGCGGGATATTGTCAACCCGAAGAAGTAGGAAGGTATTACCATGGCATTAATCACCAAGGCAATCAAGGGTACGCAGGATGTCTTACCCGCACAGGTTCATAAAAATCAATTTATTGAACATACAATGCTTGATATAGCGGGGAAATTCGGATTTAAAGAAATCCGAACCCCCGTTTTTGAACATACCGAACTTTTCACTCGCTCCGTAGGGGGCACAACGGATGTGGTTCAAAAGGAAATGTACACTTTTGACGACAAGGGCGGTCGTTCGATTACCTTACGCCCGGAAGGCACCGCAGGTGCTGTGCGCGCCTTTTTGGAGCATGGGCTCTTTAACGAAGCTTTTCCGCAAAAAGTATGTTACTTAACCTCCTGCTATCGCTATGAAAAACCGCAAGCGGGAAGACTCAGGGAGTTCCATCAGTTCGGCGCGGAGTGTTTCGGCACAGCCTCTCCGGCGGCAGATGGTGAGATGATTGCCCTAGCGGATGAGATTTTCACCTTTTTAGGTGTCAAAAACTTAAAGCTGGAACTCAACTCCATCGGATGCCCCACTTGCAGGGCAACCTATCATGCCGCACTAAAAACACATTTTGATGCCCATAAAACCGAGCTTTGCGCGACTTGCCTGGACAGGCTCGACAGGAACCCCATGCGTATTCTCGACTGCAAAAGCTCGGTCTGCGCTACCGTAGCAAAAGACGCACCGATTATGCTGGAATATATCTGCCAAGACTGCGCGGAACATTTTAAAGCCGTTAAGCAATATTTGGACGCCATGCAGATTCCATACGCCATCAATCCGCGTATTGTCCGTGGGCTCGACTATTACACCCGCACTGTTTTTGAGTTTGTTTCCAACGAAATCGGCGCACAAGGCACGGTTTGCGGGGGCGGGCGGTATGACGGGCTTGTGGAAGAAGTGGGGGGACCCTGTGTTCCATCACTCGGCTTTGCCTTGGGGCTCGAGCGGCTGCTACTTTTAATGAAGGCACAGGGCATTGAACTGCCAAAACCCGCCGCGTGTGCATTATACATAGCAAGCGTTGGTGAAAAAGCGTATTTTGAAGCCGCGGCACTGGCCCACAAGCTCAGAAGCGCGGGTGTCAGCGCACAGTTTGATGTTGTGGGGCGTTCCGTTAAAGCACAGATGAAATATGCGGATAAGATAGCCGCCGTTTACTCAATGGTTTTGGGCGATGACGACCTTGCAAAAGGGGAAGTGAGCCTTAAAAAAATGGATACCGGCGAGATACAGCCGATTAAACTGAAGAACTTCGTGGATGATTTTATAAATATTACGGTTCGGCAGGCAGCAAATAGTCTGATGGATTCGCTGGATTTGTAAGGAACGCATTGAATGCGTTCCGAAGCTTTAGATTTAAAAATTAACGGAACGCATGCAATGCGTTCCCTACTATTAAAAGGAATGTGACGCATCATGGATTTTATGGACGGAAAAAAAAGAACACACTATTGCGGCCAACTGCGCACCGAGGACATCGGTAAAACAGTTACCGTTGCCGGCTGGGTGCAACGCCAACGCGATTTGGGCGCACTTATTTTTATCGATTTGCGCGACCGCGAAGGCATTATACAGCTTGCCTTTGGCGAGAACAGCCCCAAGGATATTTTTGACAAGGCTTTTGCTGCGCGCAGTGAGTTTGTGCTCATGGCCACCGGCGTTGTCCGAGAGCGCTCGGCAAAAAACAAAGATATCCCAACGGGTGACATCGAAATTGAGGTTACCCAGCTCAAGGTGCTTGCTAAAAGCGAGACACCGCCTTTCGAAATTGTCGAAGACTCCCACACCGCAGAGCTCGTGCGGCTAAAGCATCGCTACTTAGACTTGCGCCGCCCGGACTTGCAGAAGAATATTATGATGCGCCATAAAATCAGCAAGATAACAAGAGATTATTTTGATGAAAACGGGTTTGTCGAAATCGAAACACCGATATT
>CAZMSM010000017.1:30154-38200 GCA_964568955.1 uncultured Eubacteriales bacterium
CCACCTTAACCCGTAAAGAGATTGATAAGCTCACCGAGTTTGTCAAAGGTATCGGCGCAAAAGGACTGGCGTGGATACGCATGAACGAGGACGGCACCAACACCTCCTCTTTCACAAAGTTTATGACAGATGACGAAATGCAGGCTATTTTAGCCGCCGCGGATGCCAAAGCGGGCGACGTGGTCTTTATCATCGGGGACACCAACAACAGCCATGTACTGCTATCCCTGGGCGCGCTGCGCACGACAGTGGCGAAACGTTTGGACATTATCCCGAAAGAGGCCTTTAACTTCCTATGGGTGGTTGAATTCCCCTTCTTCGACTGGGACGAGGAAGAAGGTCAGTTTGTCGCCATGCACCATCCATTCACCGCACCCATGGACGAATGCTTGGAATACCTGGAAGCCGACAAAGCAAAAGTCCGCGCGAAAGCGTACGACTTGGTGCTCAACGGCATAGAGCTCAGCAGCGGCTCTATCCGAATCACCGACCCCGACTTGCAAAAGCGTATGTTCGCTCTTTTAGGCTTCAGCGATGAGGACGCACAATCTAAGTTCGGCTACTTGACCGACGCCTTTAAGTACGGCGCACCGCCCCACGGCGGCATGGGGATTGGTCTGGACAGATTGATTATGCAAATGCTCGGCTGCGAAAGCCTGCGCGACGTGGTCGCCTTCCCCAAGGTACAAAACGCCTCGGAGCCCATGACCGAATGCCCCGCCGTTGTGGATGAGGTTCAGCTGACGGATTTAGGGCTAAAGTTGATATAGAGTAAAATAAGAGAGCGACTATATGTGCCTCAACATTTTGGGAAGAACTATTTCCAATTTAAAAATATATTGAAAAGCCTTGAGAGTATGATATACTACTTTCAAGGCTATCTTTTTAGGAGGATAAATTTATGAATTTGCAAAAACCTATCGTTCAAATTATAAAAGAGAGAATTTCTGTAAGGTCTTTTGATAAAAAAAGGACCGATGAAGCCGCATTTAAAAAACTGGAGGAATATATTGACAAGGTCAATGGGGAAGCTAAAACAAAGCTGAGGTTTTTGCTGACCGACAAGCGGGAGGACAGCGGTTCACCCGAAAAGCTTGGTACCTATGGCATTATTTCCGGTGCCGAGCGTTACATTATCGGCGTGCTGGACAAAGATGATAGGGACGAGGTTGAGTTTGGCTATCTGTTTGAAAAAATCGTGCTTTGCGCGACCGGTTTGGGGCTTGGCACTTGCTGGCTGGGCGGTACTTTTAAACGCAGTGATTTTGAGCAGACCGCTAAACTTCAAGAGAATGAACATATTCCGATTGTTTCGCCCGTTGGGATAAAAAAAGCGAAGTCGGGGCTTGTGAATAAGATAATGAGGGCAGGTGCCGGTTCCGATAGACGAAAGCCGTGGAACGAATTGTTTTTTGATGGCAACGAAGCAACTTGTTTATCACCCGAGGCTGCGGGAGCGTATGAAACCGTGCTTGACATGGTAAGGATCGGCCCTTCCGCCTCCAACAAACAGCCGTGGCGTGTTATACGGATAAAAAATGAATACCAACTTTTTCTTTGCAGGAATGAGGGCTACGGGGTGGCGAATTATGATTTACAAAAGAATGATATGGGTATAGCAAAATGTCATTTTGAGCTTGTTGCCAATGAACTTGGATTAAAAGGCGTTTGGGCAAAAGAAGAACCGGAGAATATGCCGGAAAAATGGGAATATATAGCAACTTGGGTTGCGGTAGATTGATAATATACGGGGCTCCTTGATGGGTGCCCTGGTTTTTTTATAACAAACGTAGCAGAACAACGATATTTGGTTGTTTTTTAAAACAAAAGAAGGTATAATTTTTGACATAAGGAATGAATTGCAAAGATATATTCATCAACTTATAGTCTTATCGTATAAAACAAAATATGTTGAAGAAAGAGGGTCGCGTTATGGCAGATTTATTATGCAAAGCGGATTATGAGCAACACACGGCAAATACCCGTGACCAACGCATGCAGTGGTGGAGAGAAGCCCGTTTTGGTATGTTTGTGCATTACGGACTGTATTCGCAATACGGTCACCACGAGTGGGCTATGGTGCAGGAAAACATCCCCTTAAAGGAATATGAAAAGCTTGCCGCAGAGTTCAACCCAAAGCCGGGCGCGCCGCGGGAATGGGCAGCCCTTGCGAAAAAAGCCGGGATGAAGTATATGGTTATGACCACCCGTCATCATGAGGGCTTTAGTTTGTGGGACTCAAAAGTCAATCCCTACAATTCGGTCAATTATGGGCCGAAACGCGATATTGTACGCGAGTTTGTCGATGCCTGCCGTGAGTTCGGTTTGGGTATCGGCTTTTATTCATCCTTGATGGACTGGCACCACCCGGACGGATGGCGTTGCGCTTTTGATACCCAGGCGAGAAGACGCTTTAACAAGTATATTAAGGAACTGAATACGGAACTGCTTACCAATTACGGTAAAATAGATATTTTATGGTACGATGTTTCCGCACCGATGGAGTCCTGGGAGGGCTGGGATTCGTTGGAAATGAACCAGCATATGCGCTCCCTGCAACCGGATATTATCATCAATGACCGCAGTCGTTTGCCGGAGGACTTCGGGACACCGGAAGAGCATGTCACCGCCGCGGACAGAGACTGGGAAGCGTGCATGACCTTTAACGGCTTGAGCTGGGGTTATGTTGATGCTGCGCAGGCTGTGCATTACAGTTACAACGCACAGCGAATTATCCGCATGCTGCAAACCTGTGCATCGGGCTGCGGTAACCTGTTGCTGAACATCGGCCCGGCACCGGACGGGTCTGTGCCTGCCGATGCTGTGGAACCTTTGACTACGGTTGGCAAATGGTTGGAGCAAAACGGCAAAGCTGTTTACGGCAAATTAATCAAAAGCCAAGGGGAAAAGAGCTGGTTTGGTTCAAACGGACTCACAAGCGCGTCTTCCGACGGTAAGTCGGTTTTTCTGTGGACATGGATTTGGCCAACAACCGGTGAAATGGGCATTGGCGGATACATGACTGCGCCGAAATCCGTACGTTTCTTAAAGGACAACACCCCGATCGAGTTTGAGCACAAAGGGCACCGCATTCTGCTTAAAAACATGCCGAACAAATCACCGGACGAAACGGCGGGTGTTACGGTTATCGCAATGGACTTCGATGAAACACCGGAATATATGTTTGCTTCCTATTATCCACAGCTCCACGGCGGGCGCGATGTAGCGGGGGACAATAAAATATGATAAAAATTGTCGCAAGAAACTTTATTACCCCGGGCAAAGCGGATGAATTCAAAGCCCTAACAAAACCGCTCATAGCCGCGAGCAGAAAAGAAGAGGGTTGTATTGCCTATAGCCTGTTTGAGGATATTCATAACGAAAATATTTTGACCTTTATTGAAGAATGGGTAAGTGAAGATGCTATCCAAATTCACAACAACACGCCACATTTCACTGCCATCGTGCCAACACTCGGCCCATTGACAGCAGAGCCGACACAGGTCAATCTTTACGAAGTTGTCGGCTGAGCCGGAGAAGAGTGACTGCGTCACGAGAAGCAGTAGAAAAGCATTGGAGAACGAGTTATTCGATAAAATCCCAAACCCCTACACTTCCCAACTTCTTCCCGTGCCGAAGGCACGCTTCTCAACCGCTTCTCTATTGAAGAAAGGAATGTAACATGAAAGTCGTAGCTTTTAACGGCAGCCCAAAAAAGCAGGGCAACACGTGGCACGCGCTGAAACTGGTTTTGGCAGAGCTTGAAAAAGAAGGCATTGAAACGGAAATCATTCATGTCGGCAGTAAGCCCATAAAGGGCTGCAACGCTTGCGGACTGTGTTCACGCAACAAGGATGAAAAATGCGTTCTGCCGGGTGACGAAGTCAACGATTGGATTCAAAAAATCAAGCATGCCGATGGTATACTGATAGGCTCCCCTGTGTATTACGCCGGCATTGCCGCAGATATGAAGGCCTTTTTGGACCGTGCCTTTTATGTGCAAGGGGCAAACGACAGAATTTTCCGGCACAAAGTCGGTGCCGCTCTTGTCGCCGTCAGGCGTTCGGGTGGCGTCACGACTTTTGACCAACTGAACAATTACCTCAATTGTTCCGAAATGCTTTTGCCGACCTCTAACTATTGGAATGTCATCCACGGCGCAAGCCCGGGCGAGGTTCTGCAGGACGCCGAAGGTGTTCAAATTATGAGCCTGCTCGGCAAGAATATGGCCTGGCTTTTGAAGCTGGTCGAACACGGGAAAGGGACCGTGAAAGAGCCTGAAAGAGAAGCCAAAATTTTTATGAATTTTATTCGCTGAAGAATAACAAAAAATTGTAGGGACGCCATACATGGCGTACGCAAATAGAAGGAGGCCAATATGAAAATAGCAGTCATCAACGAAGTATCCACCCGTGCGAAAAACAAGGGCATTTTGGCGGGGCTTAAAAAACTTGATTTAGAGGTTATCAACGTCGGTATGTCGGACGACCCGGCTGAGCCGGAACTATCCTACATTCATACCGGCTTTATGGCGGGGGCAGTGTTAAATTTAGGTTTGGCAGATATGGTTATTGGTGCTTGCGGTACGGGGCAGGGCTTTTTAATATCGGCCAATCAATACCCTAATGTGTATTGCGGCCTTATTTTCGACCCCGTGGACGCTTATTTATTTTCGCAGATAAATGCCGGCAACTGTATTTCCCTCCCCCTGAACAAAGGCTACGGCTGGGCAGGGGAGCTTAATTTGGCCTATGTTTTTGAAAAACTTTTTGCAAAAGAGGCGGGCTTGGGCTATCCCCCCGAACGTGCGGAATTCCAGAACACCAGCCGCAACCTCTTAAAGGGCGTTAACCAAGCGACTCACAAAACATTTGACGAAACGTTGCTTGCCATGGATACATCTATTATTAAAACAGCACTTGCCCACAAACCTTTTTATGATACCGTTAAAGAATGCAAGTCCGAAAGCTTTCAAAAACTCCTTGCTGAATTGCTTTAAGAACCGCACATAAGAATGTTGTAAATAGAAATGGGAGGGAATCCACATGTCATTTATTCAATTTATTTCCGCACTCCTCGCGATGATTCAGTTTGCAGGCGTTACCCTGAACGTGCTGCCGTTTGAAAAGCAAGTCGATTACGGCGGTACCGCATTTGTTGAAACCGAAGTAACCGAGTGGCTCACATTGATTGATAAGGGGGACAGCCCCTATTCCATTGTCCGCGGTGCGAATGCAAGCCCTTCGGAAGTTACCGCCGCGAATGAACTCCAAAGCTATTTGGCGCAAATCAGCGGCGTAAGGCTGACGGTCCAAACCGATGCCGCTGCTCCCACCCCAAACGAGATTATTGTGGGTAAAACCAACAGAGAAGGTGCAAGAGGTTACGCCATTGACCGCCAAGCACTCGGCGATGAGGGCTTTCGGCTGTTGGTCGTGGGGAACACGCTTGTTATCGCGGGCGGCGAACTCAGGGGCACGCTTTACGGCGTGTATACCTTCCTTGAAGAGCAGCTAGGTTGCCGCTGGTTTACCGATACGGTGACAACGATACCGGAAATGAGCACGGTTAAAATCAACGCTCAGCTTGACGATACCCAGATTCCCGTTTTTGAAGCACGCCACCTCAATGGCGACGGCTCCGTTGCGTGGCAGGTCAAACACAAGGGCAATGTCCACCTCAACACGCCGGCCTTTGGCGGTGGGTACAACAACATCACCTGGGACGTCAGCATGGACAAATTCGTGCCGGACAGTCTTATTGCGACGCACCCCGAATACTTTGCCTATCGTGAGGATACAGGGGAGCGCACGCCCGCACATGTCTGCCTTTCAAACCCCGGTACCCTGCAAACTGCGATTGCCAATGCAAGGGCACTCATTCAGCGTGCCGCGCCGGGGCAGAATATTATACATGTGGGGCAAAAGGACAATCAGGATTACTGCCAGTGCGAAACGTGCAAGGCACTTTATGAGCAATACGGTAGTCTTTCCGCAACAATCGTGCTTTTTACCAACGCCCTGTCGGATGCTTTTGCGCAAGAGTACCCCGATATCACTTATACCTTCTATGCCTACCTCAATACCGAAGCACCGCCACAAAACCTTATGTGTAAGTCCAATGTTACACCGGTACTGTGCCCGATAAACGCTTGTTATGCGCATCCGATTAACGAGTGCGGTAATGAAGACGGTTCGCAAAACGAAACCTTTGAATACCGGTTTTCAAAACACGAGACCCGTTATGTGGATTATTTGGCAGGCTGGGGCGAGTCGGCCGAAAAGGTTTATATTTACAACTACACCGTCAATTTCCTGAATTACCTTCAATTTGCGGCAAACCTGCAAACATTTGCGCCAAATTTCAAGTTTTATAGTGAAAACAAGGTTGCCGGTATTTATTATAACTGCGGCGGCGGGCATCATACCGCAGCGTTCAATGACCTGCGTAATTACATCAAAGCAAAAACCATGTGGGACCCCGACTGTGATGTGGAACGCCACATGGACGAATTTATGGCGGCCTACTACGGGGACGCGGCACCCTTTATCAAGGAGTATTTAGATTATTTCACTGCGAAAGTAATCGCGACGACTCACGACTATATTATGGAATGGCATTATCAAACAGCGATTATGACAAGCAAAGAGGTGCGTGCCCTTGACAACCTGTGGGACAAGGCCCAAGCCGCGACATTAACAGACGCCCAGCGTCACCAAGTGGAAATCGGCAGGCTCTCTTTCCAATTCTATAAAGCCAGTCTTTTTCGCGGTGAGTTTTTCATCCTCAACCCTTTCCGAGGGGTGCAAAACGAAAGGCTTTATGATGACCTGAAAGCGCATGGCATTTCGATGATATGTGCGTATACCCCGATGCCACCCAAAGAAGAGATTGACTTTTTTCTGACCAGCCCCGTGGATTGGCGTTAAATAATCATATGGAAGAAGGATAAAAAGATGACGATTGTCAAAAGGTTGTTTTCCGGCGCATTCGCTCTGCTCACCGCCCTGCTGCTGTTCATCAGTGATTGGAATGAAGGTCCGCCAAAGCCCGATTATTTTGAGCCCGTCAGCACAACATCTTACACGCTGATTGATGCCGTGGTCAGAGCCCAAGGTATTGCGAACGACGGCGAGAGCTTTTATTTCAGCTCCAACTTCGGCCTTATCAAAACAGCCCTCGATGGGGTTACCGTGCACAGGGCAAATTACCTTGCAATTCCGCCGAAGCTGTTGTTGCTCGGGTGCAAGCATATCGGCGGTATCACCTATTACGATGGCAAGATTTATGCACCGATTGAGGATAGCAAGGTTTTTGAAAACCTTTATATTTGTACCTATGATGCCGAAACCCTCGAATTTATTGCGGCCTATCCCTTGCCCCTTGACAAGCATGAAAACGGTGTGCCGTGGTGCGTGGCGGACCCTGCCAAAGGTTATATTTATTCCGCGCGACGGGACCATATTACGAGCATCCATGTGTATGATGCCGCCACGATGGATTTTATCAAGACGATTGAAGTAAACGACCCCGTGCACAAGGTGCAAGGTGGCGATATGTACAGGGGCATTTTATACCTGTCCATCAGTAGGGACGACCAAGCCGTTTTTGCCCTAAACCTTGAAACGGGCGAGGTGCAAAAGGCCTTTGCCCGCCATTTGGCCGATGGTGCGGAGGGGGAAGGGATGACCATTTTACCTACGCCCGACGGTGCCCTTTTCCATGTGCAGGACCTTGCCAAGGACTACCTGGCCGCCCACGTGAGACACTACGCTTTTGATGTGGATAGCATAGATTGGCAACTTTCATAACAAGTTCAGCCTAACGGACTAACAAAATCACCCCGTGGCACATTCTGCCTGTGGGGTGATTTTTGGCAACAAATATTTATGCATCTTTCAGGGTTACTTCATAAATTTAACACATTTCAACGTTATACTGGTTACATAATGTCTACTGAACAAACAGCCTATTTTTCTGATGCTTTCGGATGAACCAAAAGTTGAACAGAAAGTTCAACGACTCAAAATAGGTAAAAAGAACTTT
>CAZMSM010000018.1:0-337 GCA_964568955.1 uncultured Eubacteriales bacterium
GCTCAAGAGCACGGTCCGCAAGGTAAACGATAGCACCTTCTTTTGCGCAAAGCGTTGCTGTCGCAAGGCCGATGCCGTTGGCGGCCGCGGTGACAAGGACAACTTTGTCTTTCATTCTCATTTTATTATTCTCCCATTCGTTTATGATTCGAAATAGCTTCCCATCATGGCGGCCTGTTCATCAGCTGTCATATTTGTGAAGAAGTGCCTTACAGAGGCTTTGTTGCCGTCACCCGCGACAATTGAACGCTTCTTGCCGAGTTCTTCAACCGCTTCAGCGATAACATCTTCGGGTAGCATAGCACTCTTTCTCGCCTTTTCACCGTCCGGCCCGCCC
>CAZMSM010000018.1:347-36438 GCA_964568955.1 uncultured Eubacteriales bacterium
TTCTTAAGCCATGTCGGTGTGATGGTCGAACCTGCCGTGATAACGAGAACATCGACATTTGTCTTTGCACATTCATAAGCGACTGCTTCCGTCATTTTAAGAATATAAGCCTTGCCCGCACCGTATTGACCGATGTAGGGTGAGGAAGTGATACCCGTTAGGGACGAGATATTGATGATTGCACCCCTGTCCTGCTTGGCGAAGATACCGAGATAATGATACATAAATTTCATAAATGAAATGACATTCACATTCATCATTCTCCAATGGTCTTCCCATGGCATGTCTTGCACTTTACCAAATTGATGGCTGCAAGCGACATAAGACATAAAGCCCATGTCCAAGGTGTCTGTCACTTTCGTGACGGTTTCCACACAGCCGTCCAGTGCGAAGTCCGCGCGGATTACTTTGTGGTCTACACCGTATTTTTCGCTGATTTCCTTGCCGAGTTCCTGGAGATTCTCTTCACGCCGGCCCACAAGCACAACGCTCATTCCTTTTGCTGCGATGGCTTCGGCCATGCTTTTGCCCATTCCTTCTGTGGCACCGAGGATGACGCCCCATTCGCCGTATTTTTCTTTCCAGTTCATTTTAATACCTCCAAATATTATATGTTTATTGATTTATTCTTTCACTTCTTCTTGCTCGGAATTTCTGCCGGCAATCAGTTTTTCGCCTTTTTTAAGCGCACCGAGCGCGCAGGCTAAAATTACGAGGCAGAAGATAATAGCTATGGTAAAAGTAACGGTGTAATTCGAGAGTTTTGCAATAGTCGGCACGATAAAGACTGCGGTCGAACCGAAAATGGCGACGATAGCCATAACACCGCCGTATATAGCGCCAAAATTCTTTCCACCGAATGTCTGTCTTACGAGGATAGGAATAAGTGTGCTGGAAATAGCAGCCATTGAACCTATCAAGAACGCACCGATAAAAGCGACGGCACGAGCGTTGATATTGTTATTGGCGAAAATCAGGCCAAGGAAACCCACAATTTCAACAAAAACGCCGAGAGTGATGGTTTTCTTGAGGCCGATTTTGTCGTTGAGAAGACCATAGAGCAGCCTGAATACGATTCCACCAAGAAGAATAGCCGATACGATGTAGGACGCGTTTTCCCCAAGGCCAATCATCGTACCAAAATTTCCGGCGACATTCATGTGGGTGGCGTTGTAAGCCACCAGGGCAGCCGCGACGACAATCATGACAAAGGCCGAGCTGCGGAATGCTTTTTTTGCGTCCATGCCGACATTGGCGGCCTCCGGGTTATGTTTTGCCGCAAGGGATTTGAGCACTTCTTTATCATCTGCACCCAAGGGAGCTAGCCCCATGTCTTCCGGCTTCATGCGGCAAAGGAAGATGACAGCAAGAGAAATAACCAGCGAGATAGCTGCGACTGCGATATAAGCGCCGCTCCAACCCCAATTGTTCACAAAGACTTTTGCAATAACGGGATTGAAGGCCATACCCGCGATGTAGGCGCTCCCGGTTGCAATACCCATGGCGATGCCAAGGTGCTTGCGGAACCAGTTGCCAATCATAATCGGAGCGGGTAGGAACCAGACAACCGCCGTGGCCATGCCGAGCACAGAACCTGCGATGTACCATTGCCACAACTGCGTAAAAGTGGACATCAGTGCGTAAATGCTTACGATCACAATCGTCCCGGCAAGCAGGATGACCCGAATGTCAAATTTGCTCAGTAGTTTATTCACAAAGAAAATAGTAAAGCCGGTGACAATTCCTTGCAGAACCATGTACATGGCGAAGTTTGGGGTTGCGTCCGTCACGTACCGTTTTTCCGCATGAGCGGTGGCTTGTGTTTGTGCGCTTGTGGCGTCCACTCCACCTGCAACGAGTTCGTCATATTTAGCGGTGTAGCTTTTTTCATAGGCTTCGTTGACAAAAGAAAGGTCTTTGTCGGAACATACGGCTGTGATAAAAGAAGCGGAGGTGTTGGACATAATGCCGATACCGGCTACCTGAAGCATGCAACATGCGATAAGGATAACCCAGGCATAATGGAACTTTCTGGTTTTCATCAATATTTCTCCTTTTATTTGGATTCTTGTTCTTGCTCTTGTTTGTGATCCTTTTTGACCGATTCCGCATAATACTTACGGCTAGGGTAAATAGCGTAAATAAGTTCCATTTTTTCGCCATTGGAGAAAACCTTCGCGGTGTTAGGGAAATTATTTTTAACCGCGAATGTGATGCTTGGGCTCAAGCTGTCGACGGGTTCGTTGATGATAATACCGAGTTTGATGCCACCCTGATTGAAGACTGCGACTGAGTTATCTTCCACTTTAAAGAAAACCGATTCGTTGAGTTCAAGAGCCTTTGTCGCTTGTGTATTTTCAACGGCAACCTCCACTTTTTTGAGCGGATAAAATTTCATGCCCGCCGCTTCGCCTGTGAATCGGTCGTTGTATTTTTCAAGTTCGCCGTTTGAAAAATCATCGGGTTGAACAGCAAAATTTGTATCTCCGCCCTCGGTCAGGGCTTTGTCTAAAGCGTCTTTTTCTTTTTGCGCCTCCTTTTCTTCCTTTGTCATGGTTTTTGTGGTTTTAATAACATCGGGGGACTCTTCGCATTCGTATTGCGGGTAAGCCTTCACCAGTGCGTCATAAAGCAACTTGTAAATAGTGAGATGGCCGAAGTCGGTCAGGTGCATATCCTTGGTTTTTATGTGTGTGAGTTCGTTTTTGCCTTTATAGTTTTTGAAGGCGTTTTCAATATCAACAAGGATGAAACTGTGTTCGGCTTGATTTTCGGCAATGATTTCGTTGAGCATGTCTAAAAACTTGCCCATGGGGCGACCGACGATCCTTTGCAGTTTGTGCTTCAAGGTGTTAAAGGGGTTATAGACATTGTGAACGATAATAATGGCATCCGGATTGAGTTCTTTCATTTTTAGCAAAATCGCCGGAAATTCTTTTCTAAAGGTTTCAACCCCTGCCATGGCATCTTCTTTGGTCTTTTGCCCGAGCAGTTCCTTCAGGGCCTTTGGTCCGGCTAACTTGTCGCTCTTAAACTTATGTGCAATTTCCTTCATCGTTTTTGCGCCGAGCGGACCCAGGCCGAGCGCTCTTGTAAAAGCCATTAAGAAGGTGACTAAGACATTGTTCCCGCCTACCGACAGCACAACGATTTCCGCATCTGTGAGATGGCGGATTCTGAGTTCATCCGTCGTCAGGCAGTTCAAAACAAGCGTTGAATTGGCACCTGAGATATAATCCAGAGCAACAGGTTTGTTCAAACGCCGCGCGAGGAGACTGGTGTAGGAGTTGACTCTAAATTTCATCTTATAAGAGCAACCTACACTATCCCCGTAGAGTACCACTTTAGGGACTTCATTCGTTTGTTCCAAAGGTAACACCACTTCCTATGCATAAATATTAATTTTGACTATTCAACACAGCATAACCCTCTGATAGTTTAAAGTCAACATAATAATCGAACTTTCAAGATGATATTTATGACTATTATAAAAAAAGAATAAAACAACCGTCAAGCATTATGCTCGACGGTTGTGGAGTTTTATTCTCGGATGCCATATAGGGCATCCCTACAAGGGTAAATTCGCGTAAAGTTATATGCCTTTACATTTTCTTCATCGCGTTCAATAGTCCACCTGCGTCAATGATCCCCTGTAAAAAATCGGGGAAGGGTGGGAAGGTATCCGTAACACCTTTTGTAAGGTTTGTTATTTTGCCTTCGGAAAGGTCAATCTCCAGCTCGTCGCCGTTTTCAATGACAGCATCCGTTTCGATAATCGGCAAACCGGTGTTGATGGCGTTGCGGTAAAAAATCCGTGCGAAGCTTTTGGCGACTACGCAAGAAATACCGGAATATTTAATGGCAATCGGTGCATGCTCGCGGGAGGAGCCACAGCCAAAGTTATTGTCCGCTACGATGATATCGCCGGGTTTTATTTTTTTAGCAAAGCCCTTGTCGATATCTTCCATGCAGTGGGCGGCGAGTTCCTTCGGATCGGATGTGTTCAAATATCTGGCGGGGATGATGACATCGGTGTCTACATTATCTCCGTATTTTATGGCTGTTCCTTTTAAAATCATATTGTTTAACCGTCCTTTCAAACCATAGACTCGGGGGAAGCGATTTTGCCAGCCAGTGCCGAAGCGGCAGCGACCGCGGGGCTTGCCAAATATACTTCGCTGCCTGGGTCACCCATTCTGCCCACAAAATTGCGGTTGGTGGTGGCCACACAACGCTCACCTTTGGCTAAAATGCCCATGTGCCCGCCCAGGCAGGGCCCGCAAGTGGGGGCGGAAACCGCACAGCCGGCCTTGATGAACATTTCAAGCAAGCCGAGTTTCATTGCATCGAGGTATATCTTTTGGGTGGCGGGGATAATCAGCACACGCACACCCTTGGCAACCTTTTTACCCTTGAGGATTTCCGCCGCTTGGACAAAGTCGGAAAGTCGCCCGTTGGTGCAAGAGCCGATAACAACTTGGTCGATTTTAATGTCCCCAAACTTATCAAAAGTTTTTACGTTTTCCGGCAGATGGGGGAAAGCGACACAGGGTTTGATTTGAGCAAGGTCGATGTCCATCACGTCGTCATAGGCAGCGTCTTTGTCTGCGTAATAAGCCTTGGGCTCTTTGGCACCAGCGGCTGTTAAAAAGGCAATGGTTTGCTCATCGACAGGGAAGATGCCGTTTTTGGCCCCCGCTTCGATAGCCATATTGCAGATGCAAAGGCGGTCGTCAACCGTTAGATGTTTTATGCCATCGCCGGAAAATTCCATGGATTTATAAAGGGCACCGTCCACACCGATTTTGCCGATGATGTGTAAAATGACATCTTTGCCGGAAACCCATTTGGACGGTTTGCCGTGTAAAACGAAAGATATGGCGGAGGGGACCCGCAGCCACGCTTTGCCGTAGGCCATACCAACAGCCATATCCGTAGAGCCGACGCCGGTGGAAAACGCGCCGAGCGCCCCGTAGGTGCACGTGTGGCTGTCCGCGCCGATGATCAAGTCGCCTGCTGTTACCATGCCTCTTTCAGGCAGTAAAGCATGTTCCACGCCGACTTCGCCGGTGTCAAAAAAGTTGACAATATCTTTTTCCGCAGCGAACTCGCGCACCATTTTGCACTGCTCGGCTGCTTTGATATCTTTATTGGGTGTGAAGTGGTCCATGACCAAAGCGACGCGCTCAGGGTCAAATATGCCTTGGCACCCGGCTTTGCGGTATTCGTTAATCGCGACGGGCGCCGTGATGTCGTTGGCCAAAACCAAATCCAAATCTGCCATTATCATATCGCCCGCGGCAACGCTTTCTTTACCGCAGTGGGCAGCTAAGATTTTTTGTGTTGCGGTCATACTCATGAAGCTTCCTCTTCTTTCTTGTTCAATATGTACTCGATGGAATCCACCAAGGCCTGCCAGCTCGCAGCGATAATATCCGTGGAAACGCCGACGGTCGTCCAAGTGACAGCCCCGTCCGTGCTTTCAATCAGAACACGTACTTTTGCGGCGGAGGCTTGCTCGGCGGTGAGCACGCGAACCTTATAGTCGGTCAAATGCACTTTTGAAAGTTCCGGATAAAATACATTTAAAGCCTTTCTCAGTGCCGTGTCCAGTGCATTCACCGGGCCTTTACCCATGGCGGCCGCGGTTTCGTTTTTGCCGTTGACTTCAATGCTGAGCATGGCAGAGGCACTCTCGTCCCCGCTTGGGAAGGGGAATTCACCGCTGGTGCGGTACATGCAGAGCTT
This sequence comes from uncultured Eubacteriales bacterium, assembly GCA_964568955.1. GTDB lineage: Bacteria > Bacillota > Clostridia > Oscillospirales > Acutalibacteraceae > UBA1447. The sequence continues at coordinate 6,096 of CAZMSM010000018.1, forward strand.
GAAATGCGGTTTGAATCTGCCAAGCTCGGACAAGACCATCAGTTCAAAACTCGCGTCCGCGGACTCAAACTGATAGCCTTCATGCTCCAGTTCTTTTAAACGGCTGACAATCTTTGCCGTTTCGGGCGAGTTTTTATCAAGTTCGGGTGCTAAAGCCGTCAGCTTTGCCAAGACGGTTGTCCTGCCGGACACCTCGCTCATTAAAAACCGGCGCATATTGCCCACGGCAGACGGGTCAATATGTTCAAAGGATTTTGAAAGTTTGCTGACACCGTCAATATGCATACCGCCCTTATGGGCGAAGGCACTGGCCCCCGTGTAGGGTTTATTGTTTGGCAATACAAGGTTTGATATTTCCGTCAGCTTGATGACGGCTTCCGACAGCATGGAAAGGTCGTTTGCCACGCATTCGTAACCGTGCTTGAGCTGAAGGTTTGGGATAACGATACTCAAATCTGCATTGCCGCAACGTTCCCCTATGCCGGTAAAGGTGCCTTGCACATGCACGGCACCGGCCTCGACGGCAAGCATAGATGACGCAACAGCGCAGTCAATATCGTTGTGGCAGTGTATGCCAATGCGTACACCGGGGAATGCGCGGACTACCTCTTTCGTGCCGTCGCGTACGGTGATAGGGGATGCCCCGCCGTTTGTGTCGCACAAGCAGAGCACATCGGCACCCGCATCCACGGCAGCTTTGAGCACGGCCATGGCATAGTCTGCATTCGCTTTTCTGCCGTCAAAATAGTGCTCGGCATCAAAAATCACTTCTTTGCCGTGCGCTTTAAAAAAGGCAATGGTTTCACTGACCAATGCGAGGTTCTCCTCCAAGGTCACGTTGAGGATTTTATGCACGTGCAAGTCCCACGATTTTCCGAAAATCGCGACGCTAACTGTGCCGGCATGGAGCAGAGAAAGGATGTTTGGATCATCTTCCACCGCCGTATTTTTTCGGTGTGTGCTACCGAAAGCGCAAAGTTTAGCGGTTTTAAGTTCCAAGGTTGCCGCTTGTTCGAAAAACTCAATATCTTTCGGGTTGGAGCCGGGGTTGCCGGCTTCAATATAGGCGACGCCGAAATCATCCAGTGTTTTCACAATATTCAGTTTATCGCTTACGGAAAAGGATATGCCTTCGCTTTGCGCACCGTCGCGCAGGGTGCTGTCGAAGATTTCTATCTTCATGGGGGTTGCCTCCTGACTAGATATCAAACTTGGTGTAGGGCAAGGGCTCTGCTCTTGCCGTAATCTTTACATGTTCGTTAGTAAAAAACACCAAAATCCAACTTTTATTAATAGACAGTTTCAATTAGTTTCCAATCTTGCTTAAAACCCCGGCAAGAGCAGAGCCCTTGCTCTACCAGTTTTATGGTACAATTCGCTCGCAACACACTTAAGCCTTAATATTAATCTTTAAAAACGGCACCGCTGTCAGCGGAGCTGACCATTGCCGCATAACGCTTCAAATACCCCGTGACTTGCGGTTTGACAACAGGGACAAAGTTTGCCTTGCGTGCCGCGAGGACATCTGCGGCCACATCCAAGCTGATGGAACGGGCAACGATATCAATAGAGATGGTGTCGCCTTCTTCCACATATGCGATGAGTCCGCCGCTTGCCGCCTCGGGCGAAATATGACCGATGGCAGCCCCTCTTGTTGCGCCGGAAAAACGCCCGTCCGTTATTAATGCCACATGCTCATCAAGCTCCATCCCCGCAATGGCGGAGGTGGGGGAGAGCATTTCGCGCATACCGGGGCCACCTGCAGGGCCTTCGTAGCGGATGACCACCACATCGCCCTTGACGATTTTGCCCGCATATATAGCTGCAACAGCGTCCTCTTCACAATTAAACACCTTGGCCGGCCCGCTATGCTTGAGCATGGCAGGGGAAACGGCGCTTTGTTTGACAATACCGCCGTTTTGGGCAAGGTTGCCAAACAGCACAGCAAGGCCGCCTGTTTTGGAATAGGGGTTCGTCGCAGGGCGGACAACCTCATGGTTTTTCACAACGATGCCTGCAATATTTTCACCAACGGTTTTACCGGTGACGGTGGGTAGGGTGGTGTCAAGCATGCCAATACCCTTGAGTTCTGCCATGACGGCGTGAACACCGCCGGCGGCATCGAAATCTTGCATATGGTGATGGCCTGCGGGGGCTAAATGGCAGAGGTTCGGGGTAATGGCACTGATTTCGTTGATCATTTTAAGTGAAAATTCAATGCCTGCCTCATGCGCGATGGCCGCTAAGTGCAAAGCGGTATTGGTGGAACAACCCAGTGCCATATCAACCGTCAATGCGTTTTTGACCGCTTTCGGGGTGAGAATATCCTTGGCGCACAGGTTCATTTTGTAAAGTTCCATCACTTGCTCACCGGCTTGTTTGGCCATACGTATGCGCTGTGCGTACACAGCCGGCACGGTGCCGTTGCCGGGCAGTCCCAGCCCCAGTGCTTCTGTCAGGCAGTTCATGGAATTTGCCGTGAACATACCGGAGCAAGAGCCGCAGCTCGGGCAGGCACTGTCTTCAATTTTTGCCAGTTCATGCTCATCCATTTTACCGGCCTTGACTGCACCGACGGCCTCAAAAACGCTGTTCAAGTCCAAGTCTCTTTCGCCGTCATTGAGTGACAGCATCGGGCCGCCGGAAATAAAGATGCAAGGCAGGTTAACCCTGGCGGCCGCTATGAGCATACCGGGCACGATTTTATCACAGTTGGGGATAAAAACCAGGGCATCAAAGCGGTGAGCTTTGACCATGCACTCAATGCTGTCGGCAATGATTTCGCGGGTGCACAGGGAGTATTTCATCCCCTCATGCCCCATAGCAATGCCGTCGCATACCCCGATGGTATTAAATTCCAGCGGCGTGCCGCCGGCGGCAAGGACACCGTCTTTAACGGCCCTTGCGATAAGGTTGAGTTGAACATGCCCCGGCACGACCTCGTTGAACGAGTTGACAATGCCAATCAATGGGCGTTCAATCTGATTTTCGGTAAGTCCGCAGGCTTTGAGCAGGGAGCGCTGTGGTGCCCGCTCACTGCCTGATTTCATAAGGTCCGATCTCATATGGGGTTCCTCCTATTATACGAGGTTTAATCCTCAGTCATCTGCGGACGACAGCTCCTTTGGAAAAGGAGCCTCTAAAGCCCTCTTTTCCAAAGAGGGTGGCGCACCGCAGTCCGACGGGTGATTAAACCCCGTACTCTATTGCTACGCTAGCCACTAACCACTAACTACTTCGTATCCTTCTTTTGCCAGCTCATTTTAGAACGAAGCTCGGCACCTGTTTTTTCAAGCAAACTGCTTTGTGCGGCTTTCCTTTGAGCATTAAAGCCGGGGCGGTTGACTTTGTTTTCAAGGATCCAGTTACGGGCAAAAGTGCCGTCTTGAATTTCGTCCAGGACTTGTTTCATTTCTTTTTTTGTTTCTTCCGTAATGATGCGTTTACCAACTGCGTAGTCGCCGTATTCGGCGGTGTCACTGATGGAGTAGCGCATATAGGACAGGCCGCCTTGGATGACGAGGTCAATAATCAGCTTCATTTCATGCACACATTCAAAGTATGCGCTTTCCGGCTGATAACCGGCTTCCACCAAGGTATCAAAACCGGCCTTCATCAATGCTGTAACGCCCCCGCAAAGCACGGCTTGCTCGCCAAAGAGGTCAGTTTCGGTTTCTTCACGGAAGGTGGTTTCCAAAATACCGGCTCTGCCGCCGCCGATACCCGAAGCGTAAGCAAGGGCAATATCTTTGGCTTTGCCATCGGCATCTTGCTCTACAGCGATAAGGCAGGGCACACCCTTGCCTTCTTGGTATTGGCTACGCACGGTATGACCCGGGCCTTTGGGTGCAATCATAATAACACTGACATCCGACGGCGGTGTAATTTGACCAAAATGAATATTAAAGCCGTGGGCAAAAGCGAGGGCCATGCCGGCGCTGAGGTTGGGCTCAATGTCATTTTTATAAAGGTCTGCTTGCTTTTCGTCGTTGACGAGAATCATTACTACGTCAGCCGCCTTTACCGCGTCTGCCGTAACCATAACGGTGAGCCCCGCGTCTGTTGCTGTTTGGATGGATTTTGAGCCTTCATAAAGGCCGACGATAACATCTGCACCGCTTTCTTTCAAGTTGAGTGCATGGGCATGCCCTTGGCTGCCGTAACCGATTATTGCGATTTTTTTGCCTTTGAGAACCTCCGGGTTACAGTCCTTGTCATAATACATAGTTGCCATTTTAAATTTCCTCCTTGTTATATTTTTTTCTTAATATGTTGTTTCCTCTGCCGATTGCCGTCACACCTGTGCGGCACAGCTCGGATATTCCATAAGGGGTAAGGTATTCGATAAAAGCGCTGAGTTTGACAGTCTCCCCGGTGATCTCAACTGTCAGGGAAATGGGGGTCAGGTCAATGACCTTTGCGCGGAAGATGGAGACGGCCTCCAAAATCTGGCTGCGGCTGGTTTGGTCGGCTACTTTGACTTTGACGAGCAACAGTTCACGCATAACCGTGTCGTCCATGTCCATGAGTTCAACAATTCGGACATCCTGCAATTTTTCAAGTTGTAAAACAACCTGATCCTTAAAGTAGTCGTCGCCGTTTGCCATGATGGTCATGCGGGATATATCCGGATTTTCCGTTTCCCCGACGGAAAGGCTGGCGATGTTAAAACCACGCCGCGCGAACAAGCCGGATATACGGGTCAAGACACCCGCTTCGTTGTTGACGAGCATTGAAAGCAAAAAACGGTCTTTTTCCATTGGTAAATCATATCCTTTCTCCGGTTGTTTCGAACCTTTAATTTTTTGTAATAATGTCGTTAATAGTGCCGCCGGGCGGGATCATCGGGAGCACCATTTCGTCGCTGTCGATTTTTACATGCACCAGAACCGGGCCGTCCACTTCAAACGCCTTGTCCAAAACCGCATCGATGTCTTTTTTATCCGTCAAACACAGTCCGGTTGCGCCGAAAGCTTCTGCAAGTTTTGCATAATTTGTCTGCCTGCTGAGCGTTGTGTGAGAATAGCGGTTGTCAAAAAACATGGTTTGCCATTGCCGCACCATGCCAAGCGCATTGTTGTCCATAAGGATAACAACAAGGGGCAGGTTGTTTGTTACGGCAGTTGCTAGTTCATTCATATTCATATGAAAACTACCGTCACTCGTGAACAAGACGGTGCGCTTGCCTGTACCGACACACGCGCCAATGGCGGCACCCAAGCCAAAGCCCATGGTCCCGAGCCCGCCGGAGGTAACAAAGGTTCGTGGATTACCAAAGTGATAATACTGTGCAGCCCACATCTGGTGCTGCCCCACATCCGTTGCGACAACGGTGTCGTCCGCCGTGCGCTTCCTGACGGCTTCAATAACAGCCTGGGGGTTTAATCTGCTCATGTCCATCGTCAAGTGACTGTCCGGCATGTTCTTAATGGCTTCCACTTCGTCATGCCAACTTTGCGCAGTATGCTTGATGTCGGACGCCAGCAACAGGTTAAGTGCTTGCTTAACGTCACCCACAAGTGACACGTACACGGGGATATTTTTACCGATTTCCGCAGGGTCAATATCAATATGCAAGACCCTGCGATTTTTGGAAAATTCCAGTTTATTGCCCGTTGCCCTGTCCGAAAAACGCGTACCGACGGCAATAATCAAATCGGACTCTGACAACACCTTAGATGCCGCAAATCGTCCGTGCATGCCTGTCATACCCAAAAACAAAGGATGTTTGTTCGGCACGGCGGAAAGGCCCATCATGCTCGACCCCATCGGCGCACCAATCTTTTCCGCAAAGCGGATAAGCTCTTTAGATGCGTCCGAAATGACGACGCCGCCGCCGAAATAAATAAATGGCTTTTTAGCGTCTTTAATCAGTTTAACGGCCTTTTTAAGCGAAGCACTGTCCACTTCTTTTTCTTCCTTCGCTACGGGTGCGGCTGCCGGCTCAAATTCACACTCCGCCACTTGAACATCCTTTGGGATGTCAATAAGCACCGGCCCCGGTCTGCCGCTGCGAGCGATTCGAAATGCTTCTCTCACAACATGGGCCAGGCGTGTGACATCTTTTACAATGTAGTTGTGTTTGGTTATCGGCATGGTAACACCGCAAATATCGACCTCTTGAAAGCTGTCCCTACCGATGAGCGGGCAAGCAACATTGCCGGTAATCGCGACCATCGGGGTTGAATCAAGGTAGGCCGTGGCAAGGCCTGTTACAAGGTTCGTTGCACCGGGACCGGAGGTAGCAAAGACGACACCTGTTTTACCCGTGGAGCGAGCGTAGCCGTCCGCGGCGTGCGCGGCACCTTGCTCGTGGCAGGTGATGTAGTGCTTGATTCGCCCGGAGGATTTGTACAACTCGTCATAAATATTCAGCACCGTACCCCCCGGATAGCCAAAGACGGTGGCGACACCCTGTTCGCAGAGTATTTCAATAACGATTTGCGCGCCTGTCAGTTTCATGTTTTCTTCCTCCAATACTCAAGAATTTACTATAAAAATCAATAAGAGCCTGTGGTGAGTTTTACCACAGGCTCTTTGTTGACTTCGCTAATGTAGCGTTTTCGTCATAAGCTGTTTTTTGGTAAAACTCTCGAAACACTATCGACGATAATGACGATAATGCTGACGATAATTATAGCTACCAAAAAACCAAAAACGCTTGTCATCGGGGTTCTCCTCTTTTCAGGAATGCGGCACCATATAAAAGTGCCAAATGCATTTGCATGTGCTGAGTTTGGAATTAAGTTTATCACCCGGAGAAAGTCTTGTCAACACTTTTTTAAATTTAACATGTATATTTCACTTTGCACAAGTCGGTTTTTTTAAGATTTTTGATGAATTTAAGATGAAATTATTTATAGAATATGCTATACTCATTATCGGTATCGGGAAAGTTAGCGTTGCCAAAAATAATTTTTTTAGAGGTATTCGGACATTTCCCCGCTGCAGAACAAGGCCCATTTTTGCGGAGGTGACACGCGATGAAAACATTTACAAAAAGGATTGTTTCCTCTTTACTTGCGATGACCCTGTTGATTACCGTGCTACCGGTGACACTTGTGGCAGGGTCAATAAACCCGCGCCCCACTCTGCAATTCAGGGCAGACGGCACTTTTAAAATTCTTCAAATTACCGACACGCAGGATACCGACCAGTTACACATTGGCACCAAGCAATTTATTGACGCCGCGCTCGACAGCGTTCAGCCGGATTTGGTTGTCTTTACAGGGGACAACACGGTCGGTTATTGGTTGACGATGAACAAAACAAAGATGAAGGCTGCCATCGACGCTATTGTCGGCCCCGTCAACGCAAGAGGTATTCCGTTTGCCGTTGTACCGGGCAACCACGATAATGAAGGCATCAAGTGGGGCGTGACCCTCAAAGACCAACTCGATATGTTTATGGCTTACCCCACCTGCCTTGCGGTTGACGACGGTGCGCTGACGGGTTGCAGCACCTATAACCTGCTCGTAAAAAACAGCGCCGGCACGAAGGACATTTTCAACATCTATATGGTGGATTCCGGTGGATACAAGCTCATCGGCGGTGATCAAGACCTTGTTGCACAGGATCAAATCGATTGGTATAAAGACAAGAGCAATGAACTCAAGGCACTAAACGGCGGGGTTGTGATGCCGTCTCTGCTTTTTCAACATATCCCTGTGCCGGAGTTTTATACCGAACTGATGACCGAGGTAGCCAATGGCACGCCCGGTGCCATGCCCGGCAAGGGCTGTGAGTCCGGCAAGTTCTTTTTGCCGGATGCAGACAAATATATTTCCGGCTCCTTTGGCGAGAATCCGAGCATATCTGCAAAGAATGTCGGCTTCTATGACGCTTGGGTCGAAAAAGGGGATATTTTCGCCGCCTTCTTTGGGCATGACCACCACAACGACTATATCGGCAAAACGGATGACGGGATTATCCTTGGCTATTGCAAAGGCACCGGATTCCATGCCTATGGTGACGGGACGGCCCGCGGTGTGCGCTCTTTTACACTGTACGAGAACGACTTGAAAAATTTTGACACCGAATCCATACTCTATAGGGACATTGTCAGCGACGATATGCCCCTGATGCCGGTTTATAACTCGATACCCTGGCATGAAAATTATGATTTTGCACCGGATATTATAAGGGTATTTTCGTTTTTATTGCTGATTCCGTTGCGATTTTTAAACTATATCGGCAAAATATTTTGACCAATGACACTTAACGACACGGGGGTCGTTCCATATAATAATGAGGGGTGCAAGCTTAATGAGTGACAGATTAGATTTTGTCAATCCGTTTTTCGGTAGCGAGCTTTTTGAGTTTGAGAACACAGCTGAGCTTGCCTCAAAATGGTTTTGCCTGAAAACGCAGATCGGTAACCTTACCTCTCAAAAACGATTTTACTGTTATTGCGCATAACAACAGCAAAGAAAACATCTATGTCGAGAAGGCACTGATAAACGGGAACGCCCTTGACCGCCTTTACCTGTTCCACGGCGAAATTGAGGCAGGTGGTACACTGGAACTTTTCATGACATCAAGCCTTGCGACAACCTTAGCGGGAAAGGACTGACAATATGTTTGGAATGCCAAAAATTCTTTTTATCGGCGCGCATAATGACGAGTGTGAGTACGGCACAGGCGGTGTTGCGGCCATGCTCAATGAGCTGGGCTGTGAAACGGTGTTTTTAAATGTCGCTTGTACACGTCATGCGGATTTTGATGCCAAAACAATCGACAAGATGAACAAACAGGAAACGAATGCGGCAAAAGTGCTGGGTGCATCTAAAATTATCATGGGCGCAAGAAGCAAAGAAACCTATTTTTACACGCAAAAGAATGTGGACATCATTGAAAAACGCCTGCTTGAAATTAGGGCGGATATCGTCTTTATGCATTGGCAGCAGGACAACCACATTGAGCATGTGGCAGCGGCCAAATGCACTTTAGATGCCCTGTGTATTGCGGATGTCCATGGCTATGCTCCGCGAGAGGTGTATGCATTTGAGGCGGGACCCAACCAGACCTCCGTGTATTTTAACCCCGATTTTTATGTGGATATCAGCAGTGTGATAGACCGAGTGAAGGAAAGCTTGCTTGTGTTTGACCAGCACCACGCCGACGGAAAAGGTCTGTGGCAGGAAAAGGACGTTGCTACTCGCTTCAGAGGGCACCTGGCTCACGCCGTCTTTGCCGAGGCGTTTAAAATTATGAAATATCCTTACGGGTATGAAGATAATGAGCTGCTACTCTTCAAACTTCTGCAGGGCAAATGTTGCTGGGGTGGCGGCGGAATGTACCCGTACGGTCGGAGATACTCTTTTTAGTGGTCTCAGCGGTAGGGAACGACCCCCGTGTCGTTCCGAGAGGGTTATAAGGCTTTATGCCTAAAAGAAAGGATGTCAACAATGATGAAAATGCCAAAAATCGGAATCCAACTTTACACTTTGCGCGACTATATCAAAACCTATGAGGATACGGAAAAAACCTTTGAATTCGTCAAAGGGCTCGGCACCAATGTAATCCAAATCTCGGGCATCGGCCCCATCGAACCGGAAAAAGTTGCTTTTTTAGTGGACAAGCATGGGATGGATGTCTGCGTGACCCACAAGGGTTTTGACCGCATGCGCGACGACTTAGACAATCTGATTAAAGAACACAAAATGATGCACTGCGACTGTCTGGGCATCGGCGGTATGCCAAAAGAAGCCAGAGAGTCCCTGAGCGGTTTACGCACATTCGTTAAAGAGGCAAATGAAATCGGCCGAAAAATGAAAGCGCAAGGGGTGCAGTTTGCATACCACAACCACGCCTTCGAGTTTCAACCCATAGACGGGGATAAAACCATCATGGACATTCTCATTGAAGAAGGGGACCCGGAATATTTCAACTTCATCCCCGATGTTTATTGGATTCAAGTCGGCGAAGAAAACCCGGCAGAGTTTCTCAAACGGTTAAAAGGCAGAGTGAAGGTGTGTCACTTTAAGGACGGCGACATAGCGGGCAGTTGCCCGATGATAACGGAACTCGGTGTGGGCGAAGTAGATTTAGATGCCTGCTTCAAAGCCTGTATGGAGCTCGAAATCCCTTACATCGTTTACGAGCAAGACAATAACTTTGATGATGACCCACTCAAATCAACCGAAATCAGTTATCGGTGCCTTGAAAAGCTTGTTGCAGCAAACTCGTAAAGTAAAAAAATAAAATAAACCCGGTGGCAGCATAAAAACTACCACCGGGTTTTGTTGTTCTTCGTCTAGCATCTAATATCTAGCATCTAGCATCTAACTTACCATTTCCCTCTGCTTGCGTGCCCGGCAATTTCCGCCTTGCTTCTGAGTTTGATAATCCATGATTCGTCCTTGGCTTGCTTGAATAGTGCAGTGCACGGTGGGTCAAGGTCGATTTCAATGCCCTCTTGTGCGAGTTTTATGATTTTTGCCGCAAGGGTGGCGATTTCCATGTGGATCTCGTTTGTGCGCTTGGATGTATAAATTTTTTGTGCTTCTTCTTCGGTCAGTGCGACAAACTTTTCAGCCGGTGCGCCGCATTTCGGGCAGAACTCGGGAGGCGCATCCCCCTCATGTAGCATACCGCAGACGGTACATTTCCATAACATAGCATTCTCTCCTTTACGTTTTTTACACTTTCTACACTTTAAATTTATTTAAAAGCATGCAAAGATACTCTTAAACATAAACCTTGTCATTAGTAGGGCGCAAAGCCTTGGTCATCCCACCAGCTGTCCATCATTGTTTCATAGACCGCGCTGAACTGCTCGGCGTGCCCTGCCTCCCACCGGGCAAGGGTATTGAACAAGCGTTGCAGGCGAGGTTCTGTCGTACGCTCAGCGGCTTTTTGGTAAAATTCAACTGCGTTTTTTTCCATATTAATGGCAATGCCGTAAACCGCAACGGATATGGTGGCAGTAGCCAGCACTTTTTCGGAAAACTTCAGCACGGCTGCATCCTTTTTTGCATTGGTCTTTAAATAGGTTTCAAACGCGAACTCGCCGGTCTTTTTCTCCGGCTCAATCAGTCTTTCGTAAATTTCCTTAAGCCAGGTCATATGGAGTTCTTCTTCCGCCGCCAAGTCGTTAAAAGCGGCTTTGACATCCGAGTCATCGGTTTTCTCCGCGGCGAGCTTATAAAACTCAGCAGCTTTCATTTCCGCAATTATGGCTTCTTTCAGTACCGCTAATTCGTTGTTCATTATAAAGCACCTCCGTAATCGATTTGACTAATTATACATCATTAGCATCAAAAACGCCAACAAAAACTTATAGTAAAAAAATCCGCCCCGGCCGACATCTACTTCTCGATTTTTCTAAATTATGTTGCTAAAATCATTTTTTGTGAGGTATAATAATAAACGCAACACACAATATGTTGTGGCGATAAAAGCTTTTAAAATATTTTTAAAAAAAGCTTGCAAATATAACCTATAAGTAATATTATTGTATTAAGAGGGTGGGCTATGGATAGTTTCGATTTGTTGTTGGTCGCGTTGGAAGAAAAGAACATTATTGTACATCCGGCATTCTTTAAGGAGTTTATAGAACTTGTTGACAAGTCCGGTGAAAAGCATAAAATACTGGACAAGACCTTGAAACTGCTATTTTTCATGCAGGAACTTGGATTGGATATGTGTAAGCACCCCAAAATAGAGCACTTAAAAAAAGAGGGGAATCTATATTCGCTACATATTAATACAAGTAACCACAACTTAAGAGTGCTGTTTTCGGTTAGGGGTGAAGGCAAGATATTCTTGCATACTTTTTTTGAAAAAGAGGGTAAAAATAAAACGGAATACAGAAGTCATATTCCGATTGCTATAAAGCGTAGAAATGAAACGATTAGTAGTTAGTGCAATAATTGGCACAGAAACTGACGCGGTAAGAAAGGAAGACATTATTATGAAAAATGAAAACAAATCATTTGAATTTGTTGAATATCTGGGCAAGAATATTTCGAAGGGAGGGGTCTATTCAGCAAAAGCACTGGCGCATATTTCAGCAACAATTTTCAAAAAACGACTTGAGCTTGGTATGAATCAAAAGGAATTTGCAGCGTACATGAATGTTTCTCAAGGTATGGTTTCAAAATGGGAAAGTGCGGATTACAACTTTACAATTTCAACCATAGCCGATATTTGCGAAAAACTTGGATTATCAATGGATGTTACATTTGAACTTGAAGAGGATTATATTGACTTTTTAAAGAATCAATCAAGACAAAACACTTGGTACAAAGCGAATGGCAAACAAATTGACACTTTAGTGCCACCATCATGTCCTAAACGACTTGTAGCGTAACTTCCTTGAAAGGTGATGAGAAAATGGATGCAACACCATATTTATCTGAATTTCAATTTTTGGGAAGTTCAGTAAAAAACCTGCGCATAAAAAACGATTTGGGCATGCTTGCAAGTGAAATAAAATACAAGCGTAAAATTGATATCTCTCATAAAATTGTAAACGTTGAAAAAGAAAACGATGAATCTTTGCTGGGAATTATTGAACTGTATATTAAAATAAATGTTTCCGATAAAAAGGAAAAATACTTACTCGATTTAACGATTGAAGGCTTTTTTACTGCTACAAACGATTTAGGGGAAGCCGATTTTAGAATGATGTTAGGTGCAAATGGAATTACTACTTTGTATTCTATTGCGAGAGCTTTTATTATCAGCACAAGTTCACAAACTTTAGCACATGGGGATATAACCCTTCCAATGTTTAATGTTGCGGCATACAGCAAAGAGATTAGTAGCAAGGAAGAATAAATAAAACGCTACCCAACAAAATCAATAAAAAAGCCATTTCTTTACAATACATGCACTGTAGAGAGATGGCTTGTTAAATTTTTCTAAAGTGTTTTTCGGATTGTCTTGAGGAGTTGCAATCGGTTTGGGTTGTTTTATTTACAGATATATCGTAATCTCTTTACACTGCCGTTCCATTACTCCAATATTCGCCCGTCTGCGGAAATGGTAACCGATTGCCATGGAATCATTTTGCCGGAGTTGCGCAGGGCGTTGACAACGGCATTGCCAATTCCACCGCAGCAGGGGACTTCCATGCGCACCACGGTAACGCTTTTAATGGAGTTGTTTTTAATGATGGCCGTCAGTTTTTCGGTGTAATCACCTTCGTCCAGTTTGGGGCAGCCGATGAGTGTGACGTGATTTTTAATAAAGCGGTTGTGAAAATCTCCGTAGGCAAAAGCGGTGCAGTCGGCCGCGATTAAAAGGTTGGCATTTGCGAAGAACGGAGCGTTGACAGGCGCAAGTTTGATTTGCACGGGCCATTGTGTCAATTGACTTTCTACCGAATAATTGGCAACAGGGGTTACGGCAACCGGGGGAGCGGTAGCGGGGGTGTCGCGTTTAAGGGTTTTGGACCGTGTGCCGGGGCATGCGCAAGATGTGTCTTCGGGTTTTGCGGCTTGCTGCTTTGCTTTTACAGCGGCCTGATCGAAAGCCGCGGCTTCTCTTTCCTCAAAGGTTATCGCTCCTGTGGGGCACACAGGCAGGCAATCGCCCAAGCCGTCGCAATAATCATCCCGCATCAGTTTTGCTTTGCCGTCAACCATGGCGATAGCGCCTTCGTGGCAGGCTTGTGCACATAGTCCGCAGCCGTTACAGTTTTCCTCGTCGATCTTTATAATTTTCCTTAACATATAAATATAACTCCTTAAAATAAAATTGTTGCAATGTATTTACTTTCTGACTTAAGTATACTATACTCAAACTGTCAAAAGAGTTGCAGCTGCAACTAAACTTGAAAATAATTGTAAAATTGCGCGACGGTTTGAAGGACAACATTTATGTGAAGGAGGGATGGCACGATGATAATAAGTGTGCTCAAAAAAACAGACCTGTTTCGAAATATGACTGAGGAAGAAATAAAGTCGATGCTTCAATGCCTCAACAGCACGACCAAAACCTACCGAAAGGACGAATTTATATTTTTGGCAGGAAAAACCAAGCCCACTGTGGGCATCGTAATTTCCGGCAGCGCCCAGGTGATAAAGGAGAATATACATGGGGACAGGCTGATTTTGAAAAAGCTTGAGGTTGGGGATATGTTTGGTGAAACCTACGCCGGCATGGGGATTGATACGGTGCCCGTTTCGGTCGTCGCAACCGAAGAAATACAGGTGATTCTTTTTGAACTGCGCTATATACTCGGCACGTGTAAATCTGCCTGCGTTTTTCATCAGACCCTGATTTTGAATTTGATGCAAAATATCGCAAAAAAAAGCGCAATGCTCAATGAGCAAATGACCTACCTGAGCCACAAAACTATCAGAGATAGGTTGGAGGCGTATTTGTATGAGCAGGCCGAAAAAAGCGGCTCTGCTTCATTTACCATTCCCTTCAACCGCCGAGAGCTTGCGGAATACCTGTGTATGGACAGGAGCGCGATGATTCGAGAATTGGGCAAAATAAAAGCGGAAGGTATTGTGTCTTATGACAAAAATACCTTCCGAGTAAAGCTATAGCAAAAAGTGGTTTTTAGTCGGGGTTCGCATAGGTTAAAGCCAGGAGCTTTTTCCTGTCTTTTATTTGTAGTCCTCCGCGAAAGAGTTCGACAATGCCGTCCTCTTGGAAATATTTAAGCATGCGTGTGACGACTTCACGTGCGGAACCGATGTGGTTGGCGATAGCCTCCTGGGTTATTTGTATTCGGTCTTTGCCTTCCATATTGGCTTGTTCGAGCAAAAATATAGCAAGGCGTTTGTCAAAGCTCATAAACAAGACTTGTTCCATCACCCACATCACGTCCGAAAATCGGGATGCCATGAGTTGGTTGGCATAACCGGCAACCGCGATAGAAGATTTGGACAACCGGTCAAATATCAAGGTGGGGATCAGCAGTGCTTGGGTATGTGTTTCCGCCGTTATAAAAACCTCAAAATTAATGTTCCTGATAATACACGATGCGGAAAAAATACAGATGTCTCGTTCAAACAAACGGTAGAGGGTTATTTCCTTGCCGGATTCGGAAAGGAAGAACACGCGGATTCGCCCGCTATTTAGGACGAACAACCCCAAACAGTCCTCGTCCCCGCTGTGCAAGCTTTCCCCTTGGGCAAAGGTCTTGATGACCACCGAATCTTCCAACATTTTTTGTTGCGCATCATCGAGCTCGCCCCAAAAAGGCAGCGTTTTACGCATCAATTGTAAGGTTTCGCTTTCCATATTCAACCCCATAAAACAAAGTTCAGGCTTTGCTGTAATAGCAGAGCCTGAACTTATTATACACTGATTATTCGATTTTGCAATAGTTGAACACGAAGTGGGCGGTTGCCCGGTTTATTTAAGCATGTCCAGAATGGCCTGCTTGGACCTGACGCCGACGATAGTTTGCTTGACCTTGCCGTTTTCAAATACGATCAGGGTCGGGATGGACATGACGCCGTACTTAATAGCCAAATCCTGCTCGTTGTCCACATTTAGTTTGCCGACTTTTGCCGTGCCTGCAACTTCTGCCGCCACTTCTTCGACGATGGGGCCTACCATTCTGCAAGGACCGCACCAAGGCGCCCAAAAATCTATCAGGACGGGTTTGTCGCTCTTGAGTACCTCTGCTTCAAAATTTGAACCTGTAATAGTAATAACTGACATTTTTATTCTCTCCTTTGTTTTGTAATGTTGTCCTTATTATAAACCGTATCCACTTCAAACTCCGTGACATAGTCACAGAAAAAATAAACCTTAATTTTGCCCCGGGCAGCATAGTTGTCTCTACTTAATTATACTTCAATTTGAACGACGTGTAAACAAGCGATTATTTTTACTCAAAAAGTAGGAACATGCACTAAATATGCAAACACAACTTGCATTGTACAAAAAGGTATCATATGATAGATGGAGTAGTGGGGACAGCGCTTTTTCTCGGCTTGCCTCACTCGTAGATATCCGATTATTTATCGTATAGTAAGGGAGGGAAAAGTTTATGCTGAAAAACGAAACGATTCAAACCGGCATCAAGGGCAAGATTTATTCCGAAAACTTTACCGATTTTTTATCCACGGTGCCAACAAGGCAGCCCGCGCGTCGATTATACAATTTTATGGTGCTTGGGCCCTTTGTGCTTGAAACGGGGGGCGCGCTTGAAACCGAATACCTGTATGAGCGCGAAAAAGTTTTGGATTGCGATTATCTGAAAGCCGACGGCGGCGAAGCCAATATCGTGCCCTACCTCGGCTTGAAGTGTAAAAACAACTACTTTGGTACGGAGCAACTTGAATGGCAAAAGGGTGTCAATAAATGGGACTGTCTGCGGTTTGATACAGGTGACTTCAGTGCTTGCGACGAGGCCCTTTATGCCACCGAACAACGCAACTGTGTTTATTATGCCGCGGTTTATATTGAATGCGAAAAGGCGTACGATGCCATTATTTCTTACGAAACATCCGGCAGTTTGCTGTATTTGAACGGCGAGTTGGTGGATAACAAGCCTTACGGTAGAGTCAAGGGTCTTGATAACTATGGCAATCAAGTGGCGGTAACCTTTCAAAAAGGCAAAAATCTTTTGATGTTTAAAATTCGCACGGGTTATATTTGTGATACGATTGACCTGTCCATGTCCAATTGCTCTATTTTTCCGCTTATTGCCAAATCCGGCAATCTGGGGCTTGCCTACCCGATGAGAACAGCTGTTTTTGTCGGCAGCAAGCAAGCGCCTCGCCAGGTTTTCCCGGCTTTCGTCGGTGCTTTTGGTGACAGCTCAGGGGGCAAGATAGACCTTGCGTGCGAAGGGTATCGCGAAAGCTTTAAAATAGACCCCATGCAAAACGGCGAGTGCTCTTATATACGCCTTTCCCTGCCATCTGCCGAGCAAGAGCGTACCGTTGAAGCCAACATAACCGTCACGCAAAAAGGTGCGACAAAGGCGAAAGCTTCCTATCCGTTTAAGACAATTGTATATGATGGGTTTGACGGCACCGAGCATATTTTTTCCGACTTCCATTTTGATACCACCTACCACCAGGAGCAACGGATTTATGCGCTGGGCGCTATCCACATTGTTAAGAATATGATAAAAGAACTCAAAGAAAACCCCGGTTTCAAGGCCATTATATCGGAAGTGGATTATGTGCATCCTTACTTTTCAATTTACCCCCAAGACAGGGAATTTTTAAAGGAAATGTTTCGTAGCGGCCGTGCCGAGGCGGACTGCTTTTATAACCAGCCCAACGAGATGACATCCTCCCCCGAAGGGTTGGTGCGCAACCTCGTTTACGGCCAGCTTTATCACCGCGATGTGCTGGGTGGGATTACGCCGGTCTATGGCCCCGGGGACGTGTTTGGCCACCCAAACCAGCTCTCACAGCTGTGTAAAAAGGGCGGGTGCATCGGTATCTATTGGGGCAAATCCATTTTAGGGCTGGACTGCCTATTCCATCATGTTTCGCCCGACGGCACGGGGCTTATTCATTCCAGGGGCGGTACCGGTCGAGCGGACGCCTTAAGGCTTGGCATAAGGCACTGTCATGACAGCTCGAGCCTTGAGCAAAAGGTGGTGGCATACCCGCGTGACGGCAAGAGCGAGTGGATGAAGCAAACGTTGACGAATGCATCCTATTCCGTGATGTCCGATTTGCACAAGGGCATTATAGCGGACGATACTCAGCATCAAGAAAAAACAGGCAGACCTCTGTTGGAAAGAACGTCGAGAGATATATCCCTTTACCATGCCGGTGTTTCACTCACCCGCACGGATTTAAAGCAGGCAAACCGTTTGGGCGAAAACCTGCTGATTACCGCTGAAAAATTCGCTTCAATCGCTTGCCTCTATGGTGCTGAGTACCCGGAAAAAGCCTTGGATAAGGCATGGCGGCAACTGCTTTGTGGCCAACATCATGACTCGATAACCGGCACCAACAACGAAGTTTCCTTTGTGGACTTGATGATTGAATACCGTGAGGCGGCAGAGCTGGCGGCGGACATCATCGACCGCGCGACTGCATTTATCGCATCCGGTGTTAAGCTTTCAAGGGACGATTACCCGGTGTTTGTCTTTAACCCGCACACTTGGGACAGGACCGAGCCCTGCGAAGTTCGCCTGCCTATGGAAAAAGATGCGGAAAATTACTGCATGGTCGATGCCTGCGGCAATGAGTACCCGTTGCAAAAATGCGAAAACAAAAAAGCCATATTTATAGCACCGGTGCCGGCGATGGGCTATGCCGTGTATTACCTTAAACTTAAAGAAAAGTCGGCCGCTTTGCCTAGCGTTGGAATTGAAGATTATAGGATTGAAAACGAATTTTACCGTATTCAGGTGGACCCGGCCCTCGGCGGCGGCATCACATCCATCTATGATAAAAAGGCCAAGAGGGAAACACTCAAAAAAGGCAGTGACGGCCCCGCAAACAGGGTGTGTATCCTCAAAGAAATACACGATAGGATGGAAACTCAGCACGAGTTTTATACAAGCGGCCAAAAATTGTTCTCATCCGAGTTCCCGGCGACAGTTGAGGGCGTAAAGGGGGATAGCTTTACAAGACTGATCGTGAAAGTGAAGATGGGCACAATAGCCACCATTAAGCAGGAGATTACCCTGTTTGACGGGGTCAAAAGGATTGATTTGAAAACCGTTGTCGAAGATTATCAAGCAAACGATGACTTGTTCACGGTGACCTTCCCGCTGGATATCGAAGGTGCACGGCCGATTTTTGATGACCGCTTTGCCCCCGCTGTTCGGTGTGAAAGCGATAAAAAACTGGAATTCCAGACCCACCAATACGCCATGTTCTCACGTTGCCAAGTGTATGCCGCCAACCAGTGGTTGGATTACGGCCCGACGGTTACCCTCGTGCTAAACGATAAAGGCAGCGTCAATATCGGCATGAGTGCAATTATCCGCAGTGAAAACGACGCGCTGGAAAACGCGAGCGATACCCTTCTCAAAGCGCTTACCAAAAAGGCGATACCGGTAACCTGCTACCCGGATAAAACACGCAAAGCGCACGCCACCCAGTTGATTCACTTTAACGAAGATTTGATGAACACCGACACCCGTTTTGTTTTGAATACTGTCGGGGTTGAGAATGAATATCAAGACAAGTTGCTCAGTGCCTGTGAGCCTGCACAACGAAAGAGCTTTGAAGAAAAATTGGCGTCCGATGGGCTTGCCCTACTGTATGTTGTCGACAGCGACAATTTGCTCAGCAAGCCGATTGACACTTTTTTGATTAAAGCGAAAGACAGGGATACCCTGAATGCCTTCATCAATGACTTTGCGGCGAAACTGGCCCCCGGCACAAGTGTAGCCTTAAAAGATATCGTTGCCGTCTCCTCTTTAAAAATGGCAGACGATTACGGTACCGCACTCATCAACACGGGCAACTTAGCCTGCAGTGTCGAACGTGACGGACTGCTGAACTTGATGCTTTTCCACACGGCGGAGTTTTATGGCAATATTGGCAAAACAACGGGCGGGGGAGAGCTTATTCCCGAGCAGAAAACACATATTTTTACCTACGCCCTGTATCCGCACGAAGGCAGTTATCGGGAGGCGGGGGTATACCGCAAGGCGCTGGAGTTTAATGACAAACTGATTGCTCTTACCGATGTGGCGGCCGCTTGCAATCAACCTCTTCCGGAAAGCAAGGGATTTTTAAAATCCAACACGGACTTTATTGTAACGGCCTTTAAGGCAGCGGGCTATCCGCTTGCCGCTATGAAGGGGCGACACGGTGATATCTTCAGCCGCGGCCTTACCGTCAGAGGGTTTGAGCCGCACGGGCAAGACGGGGCAGCAAAGCTTGATTTCGGGTTTGAACTCAAGGCAGCCCAAAGCACCAATCTGTTGGATGAAGAAGGCCTGGCAATCGATTTTGCGAAGAATTCACTCGAAACCCCTGTTCGCGCACACTCTATTGAAAGTTACTTGTTGGGGCCTGTTGCCCCGTGTGAAAAAATCGGTGGGGTACAGCTTGGCGCGAACCGCGAAGAGGTGGAACCGACCTATGTCAGGAGCTGGGAGCACGACTTGGGCACCATGCCCATGGGCTACCTGGCAGTAGCGGCGGTTATCGGCAAAAAGGTAAAACATATAGATGATTTGAATTTTGAAGTGGAAGTCAGTGTTGCAAATAACCGCTCCGATATGCCGGCGCGTGGTGTTTTACATTTAACCCTGCCCGAAGGGTGGAAAGCCGATTCGAAAGAATTTGTTTACGATGTTGAAGCGGGCGCATATAAAATCTTCCCGTTAGTCATCACCAAACCTTTCGCCGATGCCAAAGGGATGATTCGCCTGAATTATGAGGATGACGCCCAGCAGTTTGAGGATGTATTCGAGGTGGGTAGCTTTAATCCGGAGATTGAAATGGAGATGACCGGCGACAAAGGCCACAAAGTCGACAAAATAGTTGTGACTGTCATCAACCATACAAGCCAAACACTGGCCGGCGAACTGTCTATCGCTTCGCCCGTTGAAACATGGTCACTCGGTGGCCACAACCCCTTCGCATTTGCGGATATTAGCCCGCGCACCCAACATGTGGTGGTAAAGCCTGACACGCGTAAAGACTTTGTTTTTGCAATAGAAAACTTACCCTTTGATATGTTCCCTGCCTTCTATGCGGTGGGTAAACTGATGATGAACGGGCGCATTTACTTTGCTTATGCCCGTCAAAAGGGGGAGCGCCATAACATCTGGGCGCATGAATTTTACAGCGAGCTTGTTCAAGACGGCGGTTCTATTCGAAAGCTGCTTGAAATCGACAAGCTGAAAAGTTGACAAATTTCTGCATTTGCTATAGCATAATCAAAGAAAATTTGTACAGGAGGAAAAATAAATGGTATTAGCAGCAGTAGGTAAAAACGGAACGGGCAAGGATTTCTTTCTCGAATATATTGCGAAAGAATATAATTTGCCCATGATTTCTATCGGAGATATAGCAAGGGAACTCGCGGCCAAGGATGGGCTGGAACTCACCAGGGACAACCTGCACAAGACCTCGCAAAAGTATATGGGGCAGTTTGGTCAAACCTTCTTCCCGGAGCAAATCGTTAAAAAAATCAAGGAGTCCGGTAAACCCAACTACCTTGTATCCGGCATTCGCCCGCTCTCGGACGTGCTGTTTTTTAAAGAGGCTTTCGGGGATGATTTTGTTCTCGTGGATGTCGTTATTTCCGACGACATGGTACGGTATGAGCGTATGCTCGCCAGAGGGTCGGACAGAGACGGTTCGTCCATCGACAAACTCAAAGACAACGATATTGGGGAAGAAAAACTTTTTCAAACAAGCAAGACGGAAAAAATGGCCGACTACACCTTGCTCAATGACGGCACTGCGGAAGACTTTTTCGCCGCTATCAAAGAGTTTTACAACAGCTTTCTTGTTCCACGGTTGGACTAAGCGCAACGGGTATAGCGAAAACAATCGAGTATAATAAAGCATAACAACGGGGCAGGTAATTGAATTACCTGCCCCTTGATTTAAGTGTCTGTCTTTATTCGGGTTTCGCTTCAGGCTCCGCTGTTTCTACTTGTGTTTGTGGCGTGGCGGGCGGTGCGCTATCCTTGACTTCGGTGGCTTTTGCTTGTTTGGCTTTTGTTTTATTTTTACCGAAAGTCATGAAAAGTATTCCGATAATGGCCGGGACACCGCTCATGAGCGAATAAGCGGTAGGGTCGTCTACTTTTTCCATAAGGAAAAACGCAAAAAAACCAATTGCTAAAGAGATAAAGAACACACCCGTTATTTTGGGTTTATTCCATGTGATCGCAATGAACGCAAGCATTAAACCGCAAACAATGGCTTTCACATAAAACTTGTCGTATTGGTTTGGCCGGCCGATGAAAGGTTCTGCGGTTAGAACCAGAAGAAAAAGTGAGAACAGGATGGAAAAACTCCGTGGTAACCAGACAATTTTCTCAAGATTGCTTTTTGGCACAAAAATCACCTTTCTCTTTCACGTTTTAATTAAGGTTTCAAATTACCTTGCGCCAATTATAAGGTGCAAGGATAGATTTGTCAACAAAACTATTAAAAACAATAAAATTAAGATGAAAAAACTGTCAAAATAAAACAATAATTACTGGGTGTGAAATGGCGAAATCGAGAAGATCCAACACATCGTATTTTATGCCCGCGCTACAAAGGGTAGGTCTATTCGAATCAGGGCGTTAGGATTTGCCGCAGCAGAACCTCGTCACCAACCCATTCTTTAATTTCAATTTCCACCACAGCGGTTTTGCTTTTCAATTTGTAACCGATGGTGAGTTTTTGCGTGGCACCGGGCTTTATATCCCTGTACAGCAGGTTGGGTGTGGTCGCCCAAGTAGCGGTGTCCATTTCACATGCGACGCCGTTTTGGTATGCCGTGTCTTTGCATAAATAAGCGAAAGAGGCGGGTGCTGTCGTATTATTTGTAAATTCATAATCAACAACGAGCACAGGATTTTTTGAAGAGCCGGAATCTGACCGGCTGCCGGTAATGGTAACGGTTGCATTCGCCACCGCTGTGGTCATCGCTTCATCGGGCGAATCCTCCCCGGCACAGCCCCAAAGCAAGGCCACCAGCAAGCAAAACAGTAGCGGGATCACAACAAACCTTCTGCGCCCTGAACCATTACCAAGGACCTTTTCATCTTTTGCCGCGTTTCTCACGGCACATTCACTTTTTCTACAAGGGGAGAGTCCGCTAGGCATCATCTTGTTTTCACCAACTGTCACTTTTTTTGTTTGGGTTTTATCTGCTTAATCCTATTGCCCTTGACCAAAAAAACGTTTTTGGAAATATCCATCAGGGGTTTGTCATTCATGGAATCAGAATAAAAGTTTTCAATCTTCGCATTGGGATATCTGCTTTTAAAAGCCGGAATTTTGTTTTCGCGAAAGCAGGCGAAGCGAACCTTGCCTTTTTCCATATCAACGGTTGTGCCGATAAAGTTTTTAATCCCAATGCGTTTAAAAAGCACTTCGAGAAAAAATTCCGGGCTTGCGGAAATAATCAGGTCATCCTCACGCTGTTGAGCCAAATAAAAGGGCTTTACCTTGTGCATGTGCTTGTCCCAAAAATCCTCCATGTCCTCGTCAAGCGTTTTAATCCCTCTTAAAAAATCCTCGGCAAAAACTGCGTAATTGTTGAGCAGACCGTCAATCGCAACCATACCGAGTTTGTATTTTGTAATACCGACCACGGCTTTCGGAAGATACCTTACAAGGGAAGGATTCTTCTTTAAATAATAAAAAAACAAATCCAGGCTGCTTTCCCCGCGGTAAATCGTGTTGTCAAAATCATAGACATTCATTGCCTTGCTCCTACAAATATGTAATGTAAACAGTATAATCGTTTTTTCGACTATTTACAAGATTTTTGCAGGGGAATCGAGTATTTATGAGCGTTTTATTGACAATGGCGGTTATTGTGATATTATAAAATGAGTTTTCAAAACATCACTCGGTATTGGGGCCGATATTATACAAGAAATGGGCAGGAGCTTTTAATGGAAAATGTTTGTCAAACCGGTAAGAAAATCCTTCTGATTATCAACCCGAAAGCCGGCAAGAAAAAATCTATGGCCACGCTTTCCACCATTCTGGATGTGTTTGCAAAAAACAGCTGCAAAGTGGTTTCGTTTATGACCAAAAGCAAACACCATGCCACGGAACTCGTCAAGAAGCACGCGGCAAACCATGATGTGGTTGTGTGTTGCGGTGGGGATGGCACCTTGAATGAGGTCATCAAAGGTGTAATGCAGTTAGAAACACCGCTACCCATTGGATACATACCCATGGGAACCTCGAACGATTTTGCCACAAGCCTCGGTCTTTCGATCGGCATTGAACAAGCAGCGCAAGACGTAATAGACGGAACATTGTTGCCGCACGATATTGGTTCATTCAATGATGAAAACTACTTTTCATATGTGGCATCTTTTGGCACATTGTCGGACGTATCCTACCTAACGTCACAAAAGATGAAAAACTTTTTCGGTCACTCTGCCTATATGATTGAAGGGGCAAAGTCAATTTTTAAAATGCGTGCCCATCATGTCAAAGTAAACTTTGACGACCGCGTTTTAGAGGGCGATTTTCTTCTTGGCGGCGTATCCAATTCCAAATCAATCGGCGGTTTGGTAAAATTAAGGGATAAAGACATTATTCTCAATGACGGGATTTTTGAGCTCACGTTTTTTCGGAAGCCTGAAAACGCTCGGGATGTCGCCAATATTGCCAAGTGGTTTGTCAGGCAAAACCAAGACAACCCGAGCGTTATTATTGAACATACATCCGCTGCCGTGATTACATCCGACAATTTTATTCCCTGGACTGTTGACGGGGAGTTTGCGGGCTACCATAAGGTTGTGCATATAAAAAACAATCACAATGCAGTTAATTTTTTACGTCAGAAATAAAAAACGACAGCGATGCGCATTCCCCGTGCACCTATTGGGCGCATGTCTTCGCAGTGAACTCATTGCATTTATACCGGCATATAGGCTCATGATTCGACAAATCTGTACCCGTAGGAAACGCATTGCATGCGTTCCGCGTCATTGTTTACGGTAAGACTTGGTTCGTTGAAACGAGGGGAAAATATATAGTCCGGGTTTCGGAACGCATACAATGCGTTCCCTACATCTGTGTTTTTGCACCCACTTATATATTGGACGCGTCTTCGCGAAAGACCATCCAAAAAAGGCTGCCTTACGTTTGTGTAAGGCAGCCCCTTTATAAAATTAATCGCCCAATAATCCGTAGTACCTTGCCATCCAGTAGGGGTGAAGGAATAGGGTGCCGTCTTCCACGCGTTTTTCACCCGAGTAGTTTGTGCCTGTAATTTCAATTTGCTTTACAGTTGTGCAACCATCGGGCACTTTTGTATCAATGATTTTTATACCACTGTCGGCATGGAAAGGGTTAGCATCATATTTACACATGGGTTTTTCATCAAAAGGCAGCGGCGCTTTTAATTGCGGGGGCATCCAGTACTCTTCGGACGCTGTCACCCATTCCAAATTCTCGCGGTGGCTGTTGTAAGTCGGCCAGTGGATAAGGTCCAGTGGCAGTTGTTCCAAGGATTCGGCGGCCACTTCAATGTCACAATGCCGGCCTGTTAAGGAACCGTAAATGACGCTCCAGAAGGGGGTGCGTTCAATTCGCTCATACTGCCAGTGGCGGGTAAAACCGCTCATGATATAGGAGCGGATAACAGGGTCTTTTTCGTACTTGAGCAAAGGGGTGATGACGAGCATCGCCAGTTCATCGTCAATGTGGCACGCGTGATAATCCTCAAACTTGTAATGCATGATATTCATCAGGTAATGGTGGTCTTTAATCAAACGCAGGTAAGCGTCGTTGTATTTTTCGTCACCGGTCATATGATAAGCGGTCTTTAAAAAGGAAAGTATTTCAAGCGCATTTTGCCCGCTTTCGGCATGCCAGTGGTTGTTGTGGTTCAAATCTTCCGGTGCCCAGTTTGCCCAGGTGGTGGGCAGGCCATCAAAGTCCACGAGTTTAAAGTTGTTTTCAAGAATATGGTCGGTAATGTTGCGGATGGTTTCAGCTATTTCCACCTTTTCTTTTTCGTTAGCGGCAAGGTCGTAGTAGACAGACCAGCCGTAAAAGTCCCCGACCATTTCATCGCTGGATGTTTCACCTTTCCATTCGCACTCGCCCTTGGCATCAAGATGCCATTCGGGGTCGCCGTCGCCAAAGCCCGCCGCTTCCCCCGGGTAGCGGATAGCACGTGCCGTAAAACCGGGGATGTCGGTAACGGTGGTGAGTTTTTGCAAGGCCTTGAAGGTTCGTCTGGCATTTGTCAGCGCATCTTTTTCGCCGGTAGTGGCAAAGCGGTAAGCCTGGCAGGCCATATACATCGCAGTCCATGTTCCATCATTGTCGGATACTTCCACATACCCGTCCTCAATGTCCCCCGGCGTATTCAAAAAGCGCACGGTCACATAGCCGTCCTTGCGTACATGGTATTTTTCAACCGTCTTTTGGTAATGTGCCGCCTTTTGTTCAAGGGTCATAAGCTGTGTTTCAATAATGCTCAGGCCCTCATTCGTCGCTGCGCAAACAGTACCGTTTGCGGCAAGGGCAACCGCCGCCACACAGGGTGCGGGCACCCAGCGTTTAAAGCCGTAATACTTGAGTGCGCCGTCATTGAGCAGGACAAGACCTGTCGATGTGGCAAACCACCGTGAACCGTCGGCGCTGAAGACCATATCGTTTATATGACCTTTGGGCAACGAAGGAACTTCCACGGCGGAAAGCCAGTGTGACCTGCCGTCGTAAACGCACACACCTTCGTTCGTGCCGATCCAAATGGTACCGGTTGAGTCGAAGGATACGCAGTTGACGCAGTTGCTTAGGAGGCCGGTGAAGTCCTTAAACAATTCTGCCCAGTGACAACGCTTGCCGATAAGCCCCAAAAGACCGCTCTTTTTTGTGCCTACGTAGACATCCTTGGTACCACTTACGGTAAGGCAGCTGCCTATGCCGGGGACATCAATTGTTTTGCTGAATTCCGCAGTGTCGTTTTCTTTTTTATAAAGATAATCTTGTGTCAGCAGCCAAAGTGCGCCGTCATCGCCTTCGTCCATGGCGGCAACAGGGGTTTCAAAAGTGACCGCTGGTATCTTTTTTTCATTTTTTCCATCTATGCAGAAAAGTTGATTGCCCGAGCCTGCCCATACACGCCCGCGTTTGTCACAAAAGAGCATGGCAATGGGGCAGTCGTCCTTTGGAAGCGGTAAAGCAACGCAGGATACCTTCTTGCCGTCGATGCGTACAAGGCCTTTTGCGGTGCCCGCAAAAAGAATGCCTTTTGTGTCATAAGCGAGGGAATGGACTTCAGCACAGGGCAAGCCCTCTGTAATCGAGAAAAACTGCCGTGTGTGTTGTTCAAAACTACCGTTGAAATAGGTTCTTTTACTCATTGTTTGCTACCTCCTGTTAGTTGCCATGTTTATGCGGTGGTTTGGAATCGATTGACACAAAACAGTATATATGATAAAATCGCCGCTGTAAAGTGAAAGGTTCACGTATTTGTCTTATTGCTTACAGTTTCCTACAGTTTGAGTACAGTTTTGTGCGATAGGGTTCAAGTGAGGCCTTTACCGACCGGGTGGCAACCATCGTAAGCTATTTATATAACAGTCGAAATACACGTAATTTGGAGGCCCCGGCGCATGAGCCTGTTTGTTAGAGAAAAGGCATTTTACAAGAGCTTTTTTACGCTCACATTGATAATAGCCCTACAAAACTTAGTCGCTTTTAGCGTTAATTTGGCTGATAGCATTATGTTGGGCGCCTACAGTGAACTGGCGCTCAGCGGCGCAGCGGTTGCCAATCAAATACAGTTTTTGCTGCAGATGGTTGTCAACGGTATTGTTGCCGGGTTAGTGGTGATTGCTTCCCAATACTGGGGCAAAAAGCAAACCGCGCCGATAAAAAAAATATTTTCAGTCGCTTTTTGGCTGGCGTCGGGCATGAGCTTCATGTTAGCGATGCTTGCTTTTTTTATCCCCGACCGGCTCATGGGGCTTTTAACCAATGAAACGGCTGTTATTGCAAAGGGCTCGGAATATCTTAAAATTATTTGCTTTTCTTATGTTATTTTTGCGATAACCCATGTTGTCCTGGGTGTGCTCAGAAGTGTGGAAACGGTCAATGTCGGCTTCTGGGTTTCGCTGTGTGCTTTGTTTATCAATATATCTTTAAACTATGCTTTAATTTACGGCAAATTTGGTTTGCCGGCGATGGGTATCCGCGGCGCTGCGATAGCGACACTGATTGCAAGGTTTGTCGAGCTGATGATGGTGCTAGGTTACGCTGTCTTTATCGACAAAAAGCTTCGCCTTCGTGTCAAGGACATCTTAAAAGTTGAAATGACCTTTTTAATGGACTTTAAACGCACCGGTTTGCCTACCGTGCTTTCCGCCTCCTCTTGGGGGATTGCCATGGCCGTGCAGGGTGCTATTTTAGGCCGGCTGGGTGCTTCCACCATAGCCGCTTCAAGTATTGCGACAACTATTTTTCAAGTGGCGATTGTGGTGGCGGGCGGGTCGTCCAACTCCTCCAATGTAATCATTGGCAAGGCTGTGGGCCGTGGGGACATGAGCGTCGTCAAACAGTACGCCAAAACCCTTCAAGTCTTATTCCTTATAATCGGTGTGGGCACAAGCCTCGCGCTGTATGCCGGCAAGCTGTTTATCCTTGATTTTTACAGTGTTTCCCCCGAAACCGAGGCACTTGCAGGCAAATTTATTGTTGTGCTTTGCATCACGGTTATTGGGACTTCCTATCAAATGCCGGCACTTACAGGCATTGTGGCAGGCGGCGGGGATACGAAATTTGTCTTGTTTAACGACATTGTTTTTATGTGGTGCATGGTGTTGCCCGTGTCTATGCTGTCCGCCTTTGTTTTCAAATGGCCTGTTATCGTCACTTTTATAGCCCTCAAATCCGACCAAATTTTAAAATGCGCCGTCGCAGTTGTTAAGGTGAACAGATTCACCTGGGTAAGGAAGCTCACTCGCGATGTTGCTTGATGGCATCTTCGGTGGACACGGAATGATATTTGTGATAAAATAATTAACAAGATAGGGTGGAACGGTTGTCACCCACACCCGAACAAACCGTAAGGAAAAAATGGGGAAATAGCATTATGATAAAACACAATTATCTCAACAATGTGCCTCTGCACGAGGCTGTTGAAAAATACAGCTCCGCGCTTACAGCTGCGGGGCTTTCTTGTAAGACCGAGACGATTCAATCGGCGGATTCTTTCGGCAGAATCACGGCAGGGGCTGTTTACGCCAAAATTTGCTCGCCGCACTACAATGCGAGCGCCATGGACGGCATCGCCATTGACGCGGCCCTGACCTTTGGCGCCTCGGAACTTGCACCCGCGCGACTTTCCGCCCAAAGTTACACGGTGGTTGACACCGGTGACCCCATGCCCAAAGGCACGGACTGTGTGGTCATGGTCGAAAATGTGGTGGAAGGGGAGCACGGTCAAGTGCTACTCTATACCGCCGCAGTGCCCTGGCAAAATGTGCGGCAAATAGGGGAGGACATTTGCGCGGGGGACATGCTTATCCCTTCTTTTACACTGATAACGCCCGCTATAGCCGGTGCCCTGCTGGCAGGCGGTAATTCGGAAGTTAAGGTCTTGCGCCGCCCGACGGTGGGGATTATCCCCACGGGTGACGAAATCATACCGCCAACTTCGCAACCGAAAAGCGGAGAAATTGTGGAATTTAATTCCGTTATTTTTACGGGCATGCTCAAGGAATGGGGCGCACTCTCTAAAACATACCCCATCGTACCGGATAAACTGCCCCTTATCGAACAAGCCATTACAACCGCCGCCGCCCAGTGTGATTTGGTTTTAGTCATTGCGGGTTCTTCCGCCGGGCGGGAAGATTATACGGCAAAAGCGATTGAAAACACAGGTACGCTCGTCTTGCACGGGATTGCAATAAAGCCCGGTAAACCGGCGGTCTTGGGCCGTTTGGGTGCGGTGCCGTGTATTGGGGTGCCGGGCTACAGCGTTTCGGCAATCCTTGTGATGGAAAAGATTGTCCGCCCCGTGGTGGACCGCCTGTTTTGCCGTGAACCAAAAAAAGAAGCGACAGCCGAGGCTGTTCTTTCAAGAAAAATCACATCCGGCTTAAAATACCGTGAGTTTGTCAGGGCGCGCCTGAGTTATGCCGGGGGTAAGCTTGCCGCAATTCCCCTGAGCAGGGGGGCGGGCATCATCACCAGTTTTACCAACGCCCACTGCATTATTGACATTCCACAGAACTGCGAAGGCTACGAAAGCGGCGAAACGGTTCGTGTTTGGTTGTTGAAAGACATGGAGACCATTAAAAAGCTGCTCATTGTCACCGGAAGCCACGACCCGCTTATTGACGAAGTGGCGGATATTCTTAAATGCTGCGGCACCGGGCACGAGCTATCGTCCGCACACGTGGGCAGCATGGGGGCCATCATGGCTTTAAAATCCGGGCAAGCCCATATCGGCGGGGTTCACCTGCTGGATGAAGCGGGCGAGTATAATTTATCGTATTTAAAAACCCATTTCCCCAAAGGCGGGGTCGCCCTGATTGAAGGTGTCGGCAGAACACAAGGCTTGATGACAGCCCCCGGCAACCCTAAAAATATCAAGGGCTTTGAGGATATTGCAAACAGCGGTATTTCTTATGTAAACAGACAACGGGGGTCCGGCACACGCAT
Source organism: uncultured Eubacteriales bacterium (assembly GCA_964568955.1). GTDB lineage: Bacteria > Bacillota > Clostridia > Oscillospirales > Acutalibacteraceae > UBA1447. The sequence goes on from CAZMSM010000018.1 coordinate 36,314, forward strand.
TCTCTGCGACTTTCTTGCCAAAAAACACAAGATAGATGCCAACAGCGTCTACGGATATAATAGGGAAGAGTTTACCCATACATCCGTAGCGGCCTTGATTGCCTCAGGCAGTGCGGATATGGGCC
>CAZMSM010000019.1:0-9239 GCA_964568955.1 uncultured Eubacteriales bacterium
ATCCCGGTATCTTAAAACTGTTGGCAGCGCTTGAAAAAAGAAATTACCGCATGGCAGTCGTCTCAAACAAAAACGATGTGCCGGTGAAGGCGCTTACCAAACACTATTTTGGGGCGTTCATTCAAACCGCTATCGGTGCCTCGGCAACCATTCCCAGAAAGCCGAACCCCGCTAGTGTTTATATGGCATTGGAGGAGCTCGGTGCCGATAAAAACGACGCCATCTATGTTGGGGATTCGGATATCGACATCCTCACCGCGCGTAATGCCGGTTTGCCCTGTGTCTGCGTCAGTTGGGGGTTGCGCGATAAAGAGTTTTTAGAGAAAAACGGCGCGACCTGTCTTATTGACGATCCATTGGACTTGTTGGCTGTTCTTGGAGAACAGCTAGAAGATTGAATTTTAGCTTTTATAACTTTCGGGGCGGATTTTTATCCGTCCCCTTTTATTGTTTAGCTTTACTAAACCAGCCTGTTTTTTATCGCAAACAGCGCAATTTGCGTGCGGTCTTTGAGCCCCGTTTCCGCCAGAATATTGGATACCCTGTTTCTGACTGTCCCCTCGGAGTAATTCATTTGTTCCGCAATCGCTTTGTTTGATAGGCCCTTTGCGATCAGACAGATAATCTTGATATCCCGCTCGTCAAAGCGTTTGCCGGCAAGTTCTGTCTGCCCCGCAGTGGATTTTTCCGCTGCCTCGACCGCGAGCTTTTCGGCAAGCAAGAACCGCACTTCCCGGCTCATCACCACCAGGCCGTTGTCAACGCACCTGATGGCCTGCGCGAGTGACGCCGGCAGAATATCTTTTAACAGATACCCGTCCGCCCCGCCGAGGTAAGCGGCAACAATGTTTTCATCATCGCCGAATGTAGTCAGCATTATAACGCCGGCATTAGGGTCAATTGCCTTGATTTTTTCCAGGGCATACAGACCGTTACTGCCCGGCATCTGAATATCCAGCAGGCAAATATCCGGTTTGTATTCCCGAAATTTCTCAACCGCCTCACATGCGTTGGTGGCATACGCCGTCACCTCAAAGTCCTCTTGCGCTTGCAAGATTGTCTTTAGCATATCAGCAAACAGCTGCTGGTCATCTGCGATTAATATTTTAATCATGTTGCTCTTCTCCTTTGATTATCAGCTTCAACTTTCTTTGGTTTTGTAGACAATTTTGCGAATATCCGCAAGCACACTCCTCAGGTGGCCGGCAAGGCTACTGAGGTTTTGCGCTTTTTGCCCACGGCTTTGATCGGTTGCGCATTTTAATGTATCGATATACCGGAGCGTTTGGCTCATTTTCGCTTGCAATTCCTGTCGAATTTCGGCCGCGAAGCTTTCCCGTGCCGTTCGCTTTCCTTTGCATTATGTAGTGACATTGTATTGACATTTTTATTTGTTCAGTTATACTATAGGTAAAGGGGATGATATCAATGCCAGATAATATTTCGGTTGCCAATTCTCCAAAAACTGCAACCTTCCAAATGCGCATCAATCCGGACGTTAAAAACCGCGCCGAAGACATCTATTCACGCTGTGGAATGACACTTACGGATGCAATCAATGTTTTTCTTCAGCAATCTTTAAATGTTGGAGGTCTGCCTTTACTTGTGACTCAAAACAGCAAAGAAGCTCTTAGAGAACAGGCGATTGCCATTCTTATGAGTGAATTAAAAAAGGGAAAAGACTCCGTCAAATCGGACAAGGCTTGGATTTCGGAAAAAGATATTCTTGCTGAGTTCGGTACCGATGTATGAGGATAAGATACACGCCACAGGCACAAACGGATTTGCGGGAAGTCCGTGATTACATATCCAATGTCTTAAAAAATCCGGTTGCCGCAAAAAATGTAACCGGCAGAATTATTCGTAGCTGTCACAACCTTTCCGGCCAGCCAAACATGGGTGCAAGCCTTCACGGCAAGACCGGAAGAAATACGGATTACCGCTATCTTATTTGTGAAAATCACATCGCTTTTTATGAAGTACAACATGACTGCGTTTGTATTATACGCATACTGGATAGCAGAACAGACTATATGCGGGCATTATTTTCAGGAAACTGAATACGCAACGACAAACAGAGGGGCGGATTTTCATCCACCCCCATCTTTTTTATAACTTTATTTACCATGCTACTCCATGAGCATAACCATCACGGCTTTTTGCGCGTGGAGTCTGTTTTCCGCCTCTTCAAATATCTCTGCGGCGTGCTTCTCGAAAACCTCTGCCGTTATCTCTTCACCCCTGTGGGCCGGCAGGCAGTGTTGAACCATGCAATCTTCATTGGCAACGCTCAAAAGTTTTTCGTTTATCTGATAAACGCCTTCAAAGGCCGCACGTCGTTTTTCCTGCTCATCTTCCTGCCCCATGGAAGCCCAGACATCGGTGAAAATAACATCGGCGCCTTGTGCCGCTTCCATTGGGTCGCGGTAAAGGGCAAAGTCCGGAAAATCTTTGGCAAAGTCAAGAATAATAGGGTCCGGGTCATAGCCTTCCGGGCAGGCCACGCTGACGCTCATGCCGGTTTTAAGCCCACCGACGATGAGGGAATTTGTCATATTATTGCCATCGCCGATGTAGCACATTTTCAAGCCTTCGAGCGCGCCCTTGTTTTCCCTGACTGTCATTAAGTCTGCCAAAACTTGGCAGGGGTGGCTGAAGTCCGTTAGCCCGTTTATCACCGGGATATTACCGTACTCCGCAAGGGCTTCCACCTCGCTTTGGTCAAAGGTACGTATCATAATGCCATCAATATAGCGGGACAACACGCGCGCGGTGTCCTCCACCGGCTCGCCCCTTTTTATCTGCATATCTGTTGCATTGAGGTAGAGTGCCTGGCCGCCCAGCTGGAACATGCCCGCCTCAAAGGATATCCTTGTGCGGGTGGATGATTTTTGGAAGATCATGCCGAGGCTTTTGCCTTCCAACCGACGATGCAAAATCCCGTTCTTCTTTTCATATTTAAGTTGGTCCGCCAAGTTCAGGATATCCAAAATTTCCTCGCCCGTCAGGTCAAGCAGTTTTAATAGATGTTTCATGAGGTTTCCTCCATTTTTTATCCCGGTTGTTGAATAATCGGTGAGCAGTAGGTGAGCGATTGTTTTGCTCAGTCCGTTTCCACCATTGCTTCTCAGAGAGTCGGCAGAACCGACTCTTTTTCCCCTATTGCTTCTCCACCGCTTCACTATCGCTTTTCAACGCAAGGACTCTCTCGAGTATCGCCAGCCCTTGGTCGATTTCGTCATAAGTGATAACGAGCGGCGGCAGCAAGCGCAGGCAATCTTTTGCGGTTAAAATCAGCAAGCCGTTTTCAATGCACTGTGCGACAACTTCTTTGGCCGGTATTGTTTTCAACTTTACTCCGAGCATCATCCCTATGCCACGCACACTGTCGACTTCTTCGAATTTCTCCAGTTTTCCCCTGATATATTCGCCTTTTGCCTTTATATCGTAAAGCTTATTGTCATCAATGAAACGGAGTACTTCCATAGCACCCGCACAGACAATCGGGTTGCCGCCGAAGGTGGACCCGTGGGTACCGGGCGTGAGCACATTGCCAAGCACTTTGTTACAAAGGCAGGCGCCGATGGGCAAGCCGTTGCCCAAGCCTTTCGCCGATGTCAACATATCCGGCTTGTAGCCAAAATGCTCCCAGGCAAAAAGCTTGCCTGTTCTGCCAATCCCCGTTTGAACCTCATCGCCAACGAGCAATATATCCCGCTCGGTGCAAAGGGCTCTTGCCGCTTTAACAAAATCAGCGTCCAAGGGCAAAACGCCGCCCTCGCCTTGGATAATTTCGATAAATAAGGCGCAGACGCTTGAATCCAATGCCGCGTCCAAGGCTTTTATATCGTTTGCCGGCGTATACCGAAAACCGTCCGGGAAGGGGTGAAAATATTGGTGATAGTCCGACTGGCCCGTTGCAGTGATGGTCATCATCGTTCTACCGTGAAATGAGTTAACAAGGGAAACGATGGTGCCCCTGCCCTGGCCGTATTTATCAAAACTGTATTTCCTGGCAAGTTTTATCGCGCACTCATTTGCTTCCGCACCGGAGTTTGAAAAGAACACACGGTCAAAACCGGAAGCCTTGCAAAGCTGTGCCGCCAAATGTGTCTGAACCGGATTGTAATACAAGTTTGAAATATGTTGCAACTTGCCTGCTTGGCTACTGACTGCCTTCACCCAACCCTCATGCGCATAACCCAAGGCGTTGACCCCAATACCGGCGGTAAAATCAATCAGCTCTTTGCCCTTGCTGTCTTGAAGTGTCGCGCCCAACCCGCTGACAATCGCGGTGTTGAAACGCGCATACGTCGGCATAAAATATTCATCTGCTGTTTGTTTTATATCCTCAAAATTATCAAAATTCATTTTATTCTCCATTTAAAATCACGGTGAAACGGGTGTCGGTCTTTTTATTTTTGTGTTTGTTTGAATACTCAAACAAACATCGTTCCAACGCCTTCATCCGATAGGATTTCAATCAGTACCGCATGTTCCACACGTCCGTCAATAATGGTGGTGCGTTTAACACCGCGGCGCACCGCCTCCACGCAACAGTCGACTTTCGGAATCATCCCGCCGGAAATGATGCCCTTGTTTTTAAGGGCTTGCACTTCGCTGACCTTGACCTCCGGAATCAATGTGCTCTCGTCATCTTTATCCCTTAAAAGGCCCTTGACATCTGTTAAAAGCAGTAGCCTTTGTGCGTGCAGCTCCGCGGCAATCCTCGCCGCGGCCGCGTCGGCATTGATATTATACACAACACCGTCACCCGCACCAATGGCGCAGACAACCGGGATATACCCTTTTTCCAGCATATCGGTAATCACTTGAACATCCATACTTTCAATATTGCCGACAAAGCCTAAATCTTCGCCATCGGTTCTCTTGGAAGCCTTGATGAGCCCGGCATCGAGCCCCGATATGCCAAGCGCTCTACCACCGCGACTGACAAGCAGTTGCACAATGTCCTTGTTGATTTTGCCGGCAAGCACCATTTGAACAACCTCTGCCGTTTCTTCATCCGTATAGCGTAGCCCATCGATGAATGTGCTTTTTTTGCCCATTTTGTCGAGCACTTTTGTAATTTCCGGCCCGCCGCCGTGCACCAAAACCACTTTGATGCCGACCAAGGACAAGAGTACAATATCCGTCATCATTCTGTCCCGGAGTTCGTCGGATATCATGGCATTGCCGCCGTATTTGATTACTACGATTTTGTTGTTGTACTCTCGGATATAGGGCAATGCCTGTACCAAGATTTCAGCCTTGTCAAAGTCGGATATGTTCATTGTTAATCCCCCTGTTAATTTTTGGGAAGCGGTCGAAAAGCGATTGAGAAGCATAGGATTTGCCGTGCATCCGTTTATTTTCGTTCTCCAACTGCTTCTCCACCGCTTCTCTATTGCTTTTCTACTGCTTCTCAATCGTCCCCTACTTCTTCTCTACGTCCTATAGTCGCCGTTTATCTTTACATAATCATAACTGAAGTCACAGCCGAATGCGCATGCACAGCCGTCGCCGTCCTTGAGGGTTATATCAATTATAATCTCCGCTTCGGCCAACACTTTTGCGGCCTCTTCTTCGGAGAATGCCAGAGCCGCTCCGTTTGCACAAACGGCTACCGTGCCGCCGGCTGATTTGAAGGCAATCGCCACGCTGTTAACATCCAGCCAAACCCCTGCGTAACCCATGGCGCAGATTACCCTGCCCCAGTTTGCGTCCGCACCGAACATGGCTGTTTTGACAAGTGCCGAGTTGATAACACTTTTTGCCATCACTTTTGCGGCGTTTTCGTCCGTCGCGCCGGAAAGTACACATTCAATCAGTTTGGTTGCGCCCTCACCGTCGCGCGCCATTTCCTTAGCGACTTTGACGCAAAGTGCCGTCAGTGCGCATTGGAAAACCTCGTATGCTTTGCCCTCGTCTTCAATACAGGCGTTGCCGGCTTGGCCGTTTGCCATAATGCTCGCCATGTCGTTCGTGGACGTATCACCGTCAATGCTGAGCATATTGAAGCTGTCCGCCACAGCCGCCTCCAGCGCCGTTTTAAGCATCGGCCTTGCGATAGCGGTATCCGTTGTTATAAAGCAAAGCATGGTTGCCATGTTGGGGCAAATCATCCCCGACCCTTTGGCAATTGCGCCGATTTTACAGGTTTTTCCGTTTATCTCAAACTCTACCGCATATTCTTTTTTCCGGGTATCCGTCGTCATAATGGCTTGTGCCGCAAAATCCGACCCGGATACGGACAAACCCTTGACCAGTCTGTCCATCCCACTCACAACCGGTTCCAAGTTCAGCGGTTGCCCAATTACACCGGTAGAGGCGATGATGATATCATCTGCCGAAATTTGAAGGGCCTTTGCGGTGATGTCCCGCATGGCTCTTGCTTTTTCCACCCCATCGGCGTTACAGGTGTTGGCGATACCGCTGTTACAGATAACCGCCTTTGCGTATCCATTCGCAAGGCTTTCCTTGGTCACGGCTATCGGTGCGCCGAAAACAAGGTTCTGTGTGTAAACGGCAGCGGCCGTGCACACCGTTTGGGAAACAATCAGCGCAAGGTCGCGTTTGGATTTATTCTTGCGAATGCCGCAGTGAATGCCATTGGCAACAAAGCCTTTTGGTGCGCAAACACCACCGTTTATAAAATTGATAGGCGAATTTTTATTCGTGGTTTTCATTCGTTTTGTTCCTCTTTATCAGAATGCCGGCGGTATCGTTTTAAGCCCCGCGTCTTCCGGCAAATCAAAAATAATATTCATATTTTGTACAGCCTGACCGGCGGCGCCTTTTACCATGTTATCGATAGCCGATACGCTAATAAGCGTACCGGTTCGTTCGTCAACATGCAGGGATATGTCACAGTAGTTGCTGTATTTTACGTCCCTCAAGTTGGCAATTTCTCCGTCTTTTTTAAGGCGCACAAAGGGCTCGTCCCGATAAAAATTTTCATACGCTTCGCGCACTTGTTTATAGGTAACCCCCTTTTGGAGTTTGGTGTACATAGTGGCGAGAATCCCGCGGTTAACGGGTAAAAGATGCGGCACAAAAAGCACCGTCATTTTTTCGCCTGCGGCTATTGATAAGGTCTGCTCAATTTCCGGCGTGTGGCGGTGGGAGGCAATTTTATAGGGTGCAAAAGCTTCGTTACAAGCGGGGAAGTGGGTGATGGCCGATGGTGAGCGCCCCGCTCCCGTAACACCGGATTTTGCATCAATAACGATTCCGCTTTTTTCAATCAGTTGAGCTTTTAGTACAGGGAATAACCCCAATGCGATGCCGGTCGGGTAGCAACCGGGGTTGGCTATTACTTTGCCCGGTTTAATTTGTTGTCTAAACAGCTCCGGCAAGGCATAAACGGCATTTTCGTGCAGTTCCTTTTGCATAAACTTGCCGCCGTACCAGCGTTCGTAATCCGCTTCGTCCGTTAAGCGAAAATCGGCGCCTAAATCAATAAAGGCAACGCCTTTTTCAAAACACCGTGCGGCAAAATCCTGCGACATGCCATGGGCCACACAGGCGAAAACCACATCGCTTTTTTCGATAACTTCTTGTGTCGATACGCAAGTGAGTTGACAAAGGCCTTGCAAGGAGGGATACACTTCGCTGAGCGCTTTGCCCTCAAAGCTAACGGAACCCAAGGCTACCAGTTCGGCCATCGGATGGGTAAGCAGGATACGCACGAGTTCGACCCCCGCGTAACCTGTTGCACCAATGATACCGATTTTTATTTTAGCGTTGTTCATGTTGTCACTTCCTGAAATCTATTTCGGGCGGCGCAGGGGAGTCGGACGCCATTTATGATTCTCTATATGCCTCGTCTTTTAACACAATTATCCAAGTTGATTGCCTCGTAAACGCCGTCGTCAAAAAGTTCGCATGCTTTTTGATATTCCTTAAGCGGCAGTGCTTCAAGCGTCGTGCCTTTTTCAATACAAAGTGCAACCAGTTGTCCGGTAGCTTTATATGCATCGCGGAAAGCGAGTCCTTTTGAAACGAGGAAATCGGCGCAATCCGTAGCGTTGATGAAGCCGCCCGCTGCCGCACGGCGCATATTATCGGGCAAAGCCTTCATGGTGTCCACCATGGGTATAAAAGCGGTTAGGCAAAGCTTGACGGTATCTATCGCGTCGAATATCGCATCCTTGTCCTCTTGCATATCTTTGTTATAGGCAAGCGGCAAACCCTTCATAACCGTTAACAATCCCATTAAGTCACCGAAAACGCGCCCCGCTTTACCGCGTACCAACTCGGCTATATCGGGGTTCTTTTTTTGCGGCATAATGCTGGACCCGGTGGAAAACGCATCATCCAACTCAATAAATTTAAACTCCCAAGAACACCACAAAATAATTTCTTCACAAAAACGGGAGAGATGAACCATCACAATGGACAAATCGCTTGCCAGTTCTAAACAATAGTCTCTGTCCCCAACACCGTCCAGTGTGTTTCGGGTAAAGCTATCAAACCCCAGCAAATGGGCCGTCATCTGCCTGTCAATTGGGTAGGTTGTCCCCGCCAGCGCACCGCTGCCCAATGGAGATACATTCATGCGGCGGGCAGTATCGGCCAAGCGGTCTATATCCCGCAAAAACATTTCAACATAAGCCAAAAGATGGTAACCGAAGGTAATCGGCTGCGCGCGCTGCAGATGGGTGTACCCGGGCATCACGGCATCGGCATATATTTTCGCTTTGTTTTTAAGGACGCTTATCAGCTCATCAAGCTGCGCACTCAATACGTCGCATTCTTTTTTAAGGTACAACTTAATGTCCACCGCCACTTGGTCGTTGCGGCTGCGCCCGGTGTGCAGGCGTTTGCCCGCGTCACCGATTCTTTGGGTCAAAGTTGCTTCAATAAAGGTGTGGATATCCTCGGCATCCGCATCAATTTGCAGGGCACCGCTTTGGATGTCCGCTTTGATGGCTTTGAGCCCGACAACAATTTTTTCGCAGTCAGCGTCGCTGATGATATTTTTTGCGCCCAACATTTCGGCATGAGCGATGCTACCGTCTATATCTTCCTCAAACATCCGGCTGTCGGTTGCGATGGAGGAGTTAAAGTCATTTGTTTTTTTATCCGCTTCTTTGGAGAAGCGCCCTGCCCAAAGTTTCATGCTTCCACCTCTTCGTTTTGCTTAACAAAAATGAATCATCACCAACCGTAGGGAACAACCCCCGTGTCGTTGCGTGCCTCACCTGCCATCGCGCGACATCATGTGTCTCTCGTGC
>CAZMSM010000019.1:9339-35661 GCA_964568955.1 uncultured Eubacteriales bacterium
GCTTTCACCGTAATCGGCAGGCCAAACAGGTTGATAAAGCCTTCCGCGTCATTTTGATTATACACGTCGTCTTCGTCAAAGGTTGCGAACGCTTCACTGTATAGTGAATAGGGTGAGCTTACACCGGCATTGGTCATGCCGCCTTTGTAAAGTTTGAGCTTTACATCACCGGTAACCGTTTCCTGCGTTTTGTTCACAAAAGCGTCGAGTGCCTCACGCAGGGGCGTAAACCATTGGCCAAAGTAGACAAGCTCCGCATAACGCAGGGCCAAAATTTCTTTATAGTGCTGGGTGTCTCTGTCCAGCGTAATCGTTTCCAAAACCTGGTGGGCTCTGTAGAGAATCGCGCCACCGGGGTTTTCGTACACGCCCCTGGACTTCATGCCGACAAGCCTGTTTTCAACCAAATCCACAAGGCCGATAGCATTTTTGCCGCCGATTTCGTTGAGCTTGCAAACCAGTTCCACCGCACCGAGTTTTTCACCATCCACTGCAACGGGTACACCTTTTTCAAAAGAAACCGTCACATAAGTCGGTGTGTCCGGCGCCTGCTCAGGGGAAACGCACATCTCTAAAAACCCGGGTTTTGAATACTGCGGCTCATTCGCGGGGTCTTCCAAATCCAGCCCCTCATGCGACAGATGCCAAAGGTTTTTATCTTTGGAATAGTTGGTTTCACGATTGATTTTAAGCGGGATATTTCTCGCTTCGGCATAGTCAATCTCTTCCTCACGGGACTTGATGTCCCATGTGCGCCAAGGGGCGATAATAGTCATACCCGGCGCGAAAGCTTTGATGGTGAGTTCAAACCGTACTTGGTCGTTGCCTTTGCCTGTGCAACCGTGGCAGATGGCGTCAGCACCTTCGGCTAGGGCAATTTCCACCACTCTCTTGGCGATAATCGGGCGGGCAAAGGAAGTGCCCAGCAGATAGTCTTTTTCGTAAACCGCGCCGGCTTTGAGTGTCGGGAAAACATAGTCTTCCACAAACTCTTTTTTCAAATCTTCAATATACAGTTTGGAAGCACCGGTTTTAATCGCCTTTTCCTCAAGCCCTTCAAGCTCGGTACCCTGCCCGACATCACCGGACACGGCGATGACTTCGCAGTTATCATAATTTTCCTTTAACCAGGGAATAATAATTGAGGTATCCAACCCGCCGGAATACGCCAAGACAACTTTTTTGATTTTTTTCATTACAAATCCTCCAACTAATCTATAGCTTAACAATATTCATCATTATACACTCATTATGCAAATAATCAACCCCTTTTATGAGTTTTTATACACAATGGGTCAATTTAGGCGAAGTAAATAAAACGCCGTTCGAAAACGGCGTTTTACAATGCATATTTACAAAAGACCAATCTTTTTTGTTACCTTGTCAAGCGTTCGCTGTGATATTCGCGTTGCCGTCTCGGTTCCTTTGTCGATGCAAGCGTCCAAATATGCCCTGTCGCCGATGAGTGCCTTATACTTTTCTTGGAATGGCCGAAGCTCTTCAATGACCGCTTGGGCAACCGCCACCTTAAAGTCCCCATAGCCTTTGCCGGCAAATTCCGCCTCAATCGCATCAAACCCAAGCCCGGTACAGCAGGAATAGATGGAGATAAGATTGTTAATACCATCTTTACCATCCGCATAGCGGACAACCGCCTCGGAATCGGTAACCGCGCTTTTGAACTTTTTCATGATGACATCCGGCTCATCCAGTACGGAAACGGAGGCCTTTGGATTTTTATCGGATTTCGACATCTTTTTATCCGGCTCTTGCAAAGACATCACCCTTGCACCAACTTTACCGATAAACGGTTGCGGCACGGTAAATGTTTTACCATAAAGACCGTTGAAGCGGTCCGCAATATCACGGGCTATTTCCAGATGCTGCTTTTGGTCCTCACCGATGGGCACAAAATCTGCCTGATAGATTAAAATATCAGCCGCCATCAGGATTGGGTAGGTAAACAAGCCAACATTAATATTATCGGCATGGGTAATCGACTTATCTTTGAACTGCGTCATACGGGATGCTTCGCCGAACTGCGTGTAGCAGTTCAGTATCCAAGCAAGCTGTGCGTGGGTGTTGATGCGGCTTTGAACGCAAATAACATTTTCGTCCGGATTTAAACCAATCGCTAAAAGTAGCGCATAAGTTTCCAGCGACTGGCGACGGAGCAAAGCGGGCGTTGGGCGCACGGTGAGCGCGTGCAAATCCGCCACGCCAAAAACGCAATCATAGTCCTGCGACATCTGCTTCCAGTTTTTTAAAGCACCGAGGTAGTTGCCAATGTGCGGTGTCGCTGTCGGCTGTATTAGGCTTAATACCTTTTGTTTTTTTTGAGGGGCAGTTGTTTGTTCCATGTATATTTCCTCCGTTTGATATGTAGGTTAGGTGCTTGATCCCGCCTATTTATATTTCCCCGCAACGGTTCCCAATATCTTCATCCCTGCGACTATCTTTTCATCCGTCGGGGTGGAAAAGTTGAGCCTGACCGCCTGCGTCTTTTCATCTTCATTTACCAAAAACGCCGTGCCGGGTACAATCGCCACTTTATGTTCTACCGCCGTTTTGCAAAAACCGAGCATATCTACGCTCTCCGGCAGTGTGCACCAAACAAAGAGCCCGCCTTCCGGGCGGTTATAGCAAACAAATTCCCCAAGCTCACTTTCAATTAAATCACACATCAGGTTCAGCTTCCCGCGGTAGATGCCTTTAATCTTTTCAATATGTGCCTCAAAGTCATATTTCCTCATCCACTCGTCCACCAGCATCTGACAAAAAATCGGGGTATGCACATCGCTCGCTTGCTTGCCGACAGTCATTTTTGCAATGAGGGGCGCGGGTGCTATTGCAAAACCGACGCGTACACCGGGTGCCAATATTTTCGAAAAAGAGCCGGCATAAATAACGATGCCGTCCTCATCCATACTCTTAATGGTCGGTAGGTCTTCCCCGCTCACGCGCAGGTCACCGTAGGGGTTGTCTTCCAAAATCAGCACACCGTACTTTTTGGCCAATTCGTAAACCGCTCGCCGCTTGGCAAGCGACATCGTCGCACCCGACGGGTTTTGGAAGTTCGGGATCACGTAAATAAACCGAGCCTTCTTTTCTTCCTTGAGCGCTGTCTCAAGCTGTTCAATGCAAAGGCCGTCCGCTTCCATATCAATGCCCCTGAGTTTGCATTTATAGGAGCGGAAGCAGTTGAGCGAACCGATAAAAGAAGGCGATTCGCAGATAATGGTATCCTCTTCGTTGCACAGCACCTTAGTGGCTAAATCCATCACCTGTTGCGCACCGCTTGTAATCATAATACTGTCAAAGTCCCTGCCGACATCATGCTTTTCCTTCATATATGCCGTCACTCTTTGCCGCAAGGGCTCGTACCCTTCCGTCACACCGTATTGGAGTGCCGAAATCGGACGGTTTGTAAAAATATCCGCAGAAATCTCCCTCACTGCATCAATGGGGAAGGCCTCCGGCGCGGGGTTGCCTGCGGAAAACGGGATAACATCCGTATTGCTCGTTGCCTTTAAAATCTCCCGAATCGCTGACGGCTGCAGGGAGGATATGCGGTTTGAAATCAAATAATCCATAAAAACAATCATCCTTACTCTGAAACTAAAAATATTTTTTACATAGTTTCTCACTTGAATCGATTCAAGTTTTGAACGCTAATCAGTATATCATACCGCCGCGCAATTGTAAATTATTGAAAACTATGTTAACATGTTTGAGTCTTAAATTGAATGCGATTCTTAATATTTCTAATAGGGAAGGATATATAACCGAAAATGAATAAGAACTATGATGCCGTGCTTTTTGATTTTGATGGAACCGTCGCCGATACGGGCGAGGGTATTTTTAAAGGTGTATACTATGTGCTCGATGCTATGGGGATTGACCACCCGGAGCCGGAAAGACTGCGATATTTCATCGGTCCGCCGCTAAAAGAAAGCTTCCGCACCGTCTTTGGCCTTGATGACGAACAATGCGAAAACGCCATCACAACTTACCGAGAATACTACTCCGCCAAAGGCATCTTTGAGCTGACCTTATACGACGGAATGGAAAAGCTTTTCCACAAGCTAAAAGAGCACAATATCAAAATGGGCATTTCCAGCGCCAAGCCCGAAGTGTTTTTGAAAAGAATTGTTGACCACTTAGAGATGACCGAACTTTTTGCCGCCGTCACCGGAAGCGACCTTGACTACGTCCACTCGGACAAAGCCCTCATCATCAGCAGAGCGATAGAATTGATGGATTTGCCGGCAGATGCCAAAGTGCTCATGGTCGGTGACCGTTACTTGGACATTAACGGCGCAAAAAAAGTCGGCATTGACAGCGCCGGCGTGCTGTTCGGCTATGGCAGCCGAGAGGAATTTGAGGAAGCCGGGGCAGATTATATTGTTAGGGATACGGAAGAGTTGTTTGAGATTATTGTAAGTGAATAGCTATAAGGGCAAAATGAACGCTCCGGAAAAATCCGGAGCGTTTCGCATTTAATGATTCCCCTTCAAAAACTCACGAACATTAATATGCCGAATGCCTTCTCTGCTCATATCTATCTCATCAAGCATAGAAATAACAAACTTCGGGTAATTATCCTTGATTAGCATCAGCGGTTCGAATTCCCTGTTTGTTGTTTCTTCACTGCTCATCACATAGGTGACTTGAATATACATCTTTTCGTTTCTTCTTTCGGCTACGAAATCAATCTCTTTCCCGTTGATACTCCCAACCGTAACGTTGTAACCTCGCCGCAAAAGTTCCATAAAAATAATATTTCCAAGCGTTTTTTCTACATCTCTGCGATTGTTGCCATAGATGGCTTCTCTTATCCCGTGGTCACTGAGAAAAAGTTTGTCCTGCGTTCTCAGCAAGGCTTTCCCAATCAAATTTTGCCTTGGCGCTCTGTGAAACAAATATGCGTTCTCACAAGCTGCGATATAATTGTAAATCGTTTCCGGCGCAACCACTCTTTGCTCGTTTTTCAAATAGTCCGAGATGCTTTTTGATGAAAGGGTTGAGCCTACATTCGAAATAATGAATTTTATAATCCTGTCAAGCAGCTCTACATCACGAATATTATTCCTTTGCACCACATCTTTGAGAACAACAGAGTTATAAATATCTGTCAGATACTGAATGGATGCCTCCGGCGTGTTCCCGATTTCGTGCAAAAAGGGCATACCACCGAATTGCAAATACTCCAGGAAAACTTCGTTTTCATTAACATCACTATTCTCCGCTTTGTATAAATCCAAAACTTCACTATATGAAAACGGATAAATAACAACCTCAACATACCGTCCTGCAAGATATGTTGCAAACTCGCCCGAAAGCAACTTCGCATTAGAGCCGGTGATATAAATGTCGGCATCGCAATCAACCATAAATGAATTAATTACCTTCTGCCATTCATCCACTTCCTGTATCTCGTCAAGCATAATATATGCTTTGCCGGTTATTTCTTTGGTTTTGTCAAGAACAAATTTATACAAAATATCAGAATATTTTAATGGACTATTCTTTTCGGACTCAAAATTTACATAAATAAACTGTTCTTCTTTTGCTCCCGTTTCGATTAGCTCATTTTTAATCAGCTGCAGCATAACCGATTTCCCACTTCGGCGCATTCCAACTAAAATTTTAATGATATTTTTATTGAAAAATGGCCTGATTTTATTAATATATAGCTCTCTTTTAATCATGGCGTATCACTCCCTGCATTCATTTTCTCAATATTAACACAGATATAACTGAATTTCAAGATAAAATATCTCATGAATTCAGATATAACTGAATTCATGAGATATTGTTCTAATAATCTCAGTTATAACTGAGTTCTTTTGCCAGTTAATACTCGTTTACATTTACGAGTTTCTTGCATATTCCTTTCGCTTTGTTCTTTTCCCAAGAATAGCAATCTTTTTATCTGTCTTTGCCTTTTCTTCAGGTGTTAGGAGTTCACTTCTAATGCTCTCCCAACTGTCACCAATGGGCGAGACAGGCATATGTTTCATTTGCTCTCCTTCATTCATTCTAATCAGCTCATTTAATCACAACATCCGCATAAACCGGATAATGGTCCGAAACACACTTGCCGTCAATGCCCTCGGTCACAACACGGTAAACGAGTGGCTTTATTTTGTCGTTGACGAGGATATAGTCTATAATAATCTCATCGCCAGCCGATAAGTCAAAATGGTGAAAAGTTGCGCTTTGCATGGTATCCGGGGCGAGGTGTTTGGTGTCGCGAAGAACGCCGCTCATGAGTTGCTTGTATAGCGGGCCTCCCTCAAACAGATTAAAATCACCTGTGCAAACAAGGGGGATGTCGAATTCCTTTGCCTTGTTTAAAATCATATCAATTCCGTTTGTTCTCGCAAGTTCACCGCGATGGTCTAAATGTGTGTTCATATGCGCGTATTGTTCCCCGGTTTGAACGCTTTCAAGCACTGCCCAAGTGCAAATGCGTTTGCAACATGCATCCCAACCCATGGAGGGTTTATCCGGTGTGGCGGAAATCCAAAAATTTCCCGAATCGGCTACTTTGTATTTATCTTTGAGGTAAAAAATGGCGGAATATTCCCCGCGGTTTTTCCCGTTGTCCCTACCGATACCGACATAGGCATAGCCCGGCAAATGTTCACGAAGCCACTTCATCCACTGCGGTGTGGCCTCCTGCACGCCGACAGAGTCCGGCAAATACTTTAAGATGGTTTGCACCGCAAGTTCTCTACGGTTCTTCATCACGTGTTCGCCCTCACCGACGCAAAGCAGGTTAAATGTCATGATTCTCATCTTCAATACCTCAGTTCATTATATTGTTTTGGACAGCCATCGTCATTTTCATCTGTTCCGGGAATATTGTAGCACAACTCACAGCGGGGCGCAATTGCCTTTTTGCATATGGGATTTTTAACGAATCGCTTACCCCGATTGACATCTACTTAATAAATGAAGTATGATGGTGCAAGCTGAAAAGGAAGGGTATGATATTCGGATGAATGTGAAGGGGCTCCCCACGAATCATGATGTAAAACTCAGCACGAAAGAAAGGCTCGCTTTTTCGGTCGGAGACTTGTATGGCGGCGGCGCCCAGTCACTTGTCGCAACCGTTTATCTGGTATTTTTGGTGATGAACGGTTTGTCCGCCACGGCCGCGGGCACCATCATTATGCTCGCGAAAATTTGGGATGCCGTAACGGACCCGCTCATGGGCATTATTTCCGACAACACGCGTTCAAAATGGGGCAGACGCAAACCGTATCTTTTTGCGGGCGGTTTTTGCATCATCGCCGCTTTTGCTTTTTTGTTTTTACCACTACACGCGATGCAAAGCCAGGTCTTCAAATACTTTATTTATCTGCTTGCCTATTTGTTTTACAATACCGTGTCAACCATGATTATGGTGCCTTACAGCTCCTTCGCAACGGAGATGACCTCCAACTACTATGAAAAAAACAAAATGAACACCATCCGGCTCATATTTTCCATGGCTTCGGGCGCAGTGTCTGCCGGTGTACCGATTGTTCTGTTGGAAAAATTGAATAAGGGTGAAATGCCACTACAAACTTTTAGCGTCATTATGATTTTTGGCTTTGGTCTTTTTTATTCCGTACCGCTGATTATCACCGCAGTCGTTTGCAAGGAGCGCCTCCCCATTCCGGAAGAAAAACTCAAGTTTTCCTTCGCCAATTTTATAAAGCCGCTCAAGCTGCGCGCTTTCGTCTACCTGCTGCTGATGTACCTTTTCGCTTACAGCTGCATGGATATTATCTCCGCCAACATTGTTTGGTTTGTCAGTTATGGGCTGAATGTCAAAAGCTACAGCTCCTTTATCTTGTTGGTGATTATCATGGTCAGCTATGCGGCTATGATCCCCTTCCACAATAAGATGATGAAGCGTGATGTCGCAAAGCCCCTGCTCTTCCGCGCGGGTATCCCGCTTTATATCGTTGGGATTATTATGCTCGGTCTTTACCCGGCAAGTTTCAACGATTATCTGGTGTTGCCGATTTGCGTTGTTATTGGCATTGGTATGTCCGGCTGCCAACTGCTGCCTTGGTTCATTTTCCCGGATGTTGTCGATTTAGGCGAACTAAAATTTGGCAGCAGAAACACCGGTTCCTTTAGCGGTTTGATGACCTTTACCAGAAAAACCACGGTAGCCATTGCCATTGCCATTTCCGGGCTTATCCTCGATTTAAGCGGATTTGTCAAGCCTACCACCGACTTGCTAACGGGTATCGTCACCAGCTACGACCAGCCGGCCTCTGCCGTTTTGGGCTTGAGGATGGTCATTGTTGTGCCCATTGTCTTGTTCCTGATTTTCGCGTTTATTGCCGCCAAAAAGTTGACACTCAACCCGAGGCGCAGCGTATTGGTCAGCAAACTGATTGCAGACCCGGCTACGGTTAACACCTTGAGCGATGACGACCGCGCCGAATACGACTTAATTAAAGAAGAGCTGTTTTAAACCACAGCATCCAAGCAAAACCATTGAAAGGAAAATGCATATTATGCCAACCGATACAAGCGTCTCCCCATCCGATGTAAAGCTAAAAATGAGCGAAAAGCTCGCCTTTTCCGTCGGCGAGCTTTATGGTAGCGGTGCGACCTCACTTGTTGCCTCCGTCTACCTTGTTTTCTTGGTCCTCAACGGTCTTTCCGCCACTGCGGCGGCTTCCATCATCATGCTTGCGAAATTATGGGATGCCGTCACGGACCCTGCGATGGGCATTATATCCGACAATACCCGCACCAAGTGGGGCAGGCGCAGACCTTATTTGTTTGTCGGCGCATTTTTGCTGATTTTTTCCCTGGCGATGCTGTTCATGCCACTCCATACCGTCAAAAGCAATACGTTCAAGTATTTCATCTATATGCTGTCGTATTTGATTTACAACACCTTATCCACCATGATCAACGTACCTTATTTAGCCATGGCGGCGGAACTGACAACGAATTATTATGAAAAAAATAAAATGAATGTGATTCGCCAGACATTTTCCATGGTGTCCGGCGGCATATCGGCAGGCGTTCCGATTTTTCTCTTGGAAAAACTGCATAAAGGCGAAATACCCCTGCGCACCTTCAGCTTGTTGATGATATTTGGTTTTGGGATTTACTACGCAATCCCCTTGCTCATCACCGCAACTTTCTGCCGGGAAAGGACACCCATCCCGGACGAAAAACTGAAGTTTTCCCTCGCCAACTTTTTGTTGCCGCTTCGTGTGAAAGCCTATGTTCTCTTGTTGTTGATGTACTTTTTGGCCTTCTCATCCTTGGACCTGATAACGGCGAATATTGTCTGGGTTGTGCGTTACGGGTTTAAAATTGAAAGCTTCAGCTCCTTCATCGTGCTGATTGTTATCTTCGTTTCCTACACGTCCACCATACCCTTATACAATATGCTCATGAAGAAGGACAAAGCAAAACCCTTTTTATACCGTGCGGGTATTCCTGTTTTTATGGTCGGTATTGTTGCCCTGTCCTTTTACCCGGCCGGCTTTAACGATTACTTGATTTTACCGCTGTGCGTTGTTATTGGCTTTGGGATGTCCGGCTGCCTGATTATGCCGTGGATTATCTTCCCCGATGTGGTGGATATTGGAGAGTTGAAGTTTGGCACGCGCAACACCGGTTCTTACAGCGGGCTAATGACTTTTGTGCGAAAAACCACCACTGCTGTGGCCATCCTCATTTCCGGCATTGTGCTGGACGCGACGGGCTTTGTTAAACCCACCACCGATTACGCCACCGGTCTTGTCACAAACTACGAACAACCCGCCTCCGCCGTTTGGGGGCTGCGCATGGTGATTATGATACCGATACTCATTTTTATGGTCATCGCCTTCATCGCCGCAAAAAAGCTTAAACTCACCGCCGCGAGGAGTGCACTGATTGAGAAACTCAACGCCTGTAAAGGCGAAGACGCAGTCCTTAGCGAAAAGGAGCAGGCGGAATATGAGGCGATAAAAAAAGAACTCTTTTAGAAGAACATCCGCCTACAAAACAGCGCCCCGATTTTTACGGAGCGCTGCTTTTTTTATTCCATCGTGTCAGCTTGCGTTCAAAAGCATATCCGAATAAATCGGATTGTGGTCCGATACCTGCTTGCCATCTATGCCTTCAAAAATAACTTTGTAGGTAAGCGGTGTCGCACGACTGTTGGTGAATATAAAATCGATTATTCTGTTTGGGTCAACCGTCTCGGCAAAATCGTGGAAGGTGGCGTGGCTCATCGTGTCCGGCGCCAAAAACTTTGTGTCTTGCAAGACGCCGCTCGACAGTGTATTGTAAAGTCCGCTGCCCTGCCTAAAGTTAAAGTCCCCGGTGCAAACAACAGGCAGATTAAAGCTTGCGGCCTTTTCGAGGATCATATTGACGCTGTTTTCACGCGCGATGGGGCCCATATGGTCCAAATGCGTGTTGATATGCACGTACCGTTCCCCGCTTGCCTTGTTTTCCAACACAGCCCAGGTGCACACACGGTTGCAGGCGGCGTCCCACCCAAGCGACGGTTGCTCGGGCGTTTGCGACAGCCAGAAGGTCTCCGACTGCACCACCCTATACTTGTCCTTTAAATAGAATATCGCGGCATACTCGCCTTTAAAACGACCGTCGTCCCTGCCCACACCCACATAGTCGTACTCCGGCAGAAAAATATTGAACCAAAGCATCCACAGCGGCGTTGCCTCTTGCACACCTAGGGAGTCCGGATAATATTCCGTAACCGTACGCGTGACGATCCCCAAGCGGTTTTGCATACCATGCTCGCCCTCGCCCCCATAGAGCACATTAAAGCTCATGATGCGAATAGCCTCTTCCGCCTTTGGGTATATGTCCCGCTCCAAGTTTAAGGCGTAACCAATCTGGTTAAACACCATTGTGATGATGGCGACATAGGATACGATTTTTGCAAAAAAGTCTTTTAACTGTGTCATCCTTTTATACGAATCCAAATATAAGTCTCCGAAAACCTGTTAAAACCCTTGATTGGCAAGTTTTTATGCAACGT
Source organism: uncultured Eubacteriales bacterium (assembly GCA_964568955.1). Lineage (GTDB taxonomy): Bacteria > Bacillota > Clostridia > Oscillospirales > Acutalibacteraceae > UBA1447. Next base: position 20,366 of record CAZMSM010000019.1, read on the forward strand.
TTTCAGATTGTTTTAATGAGGATTCGCACTCCACCTCCTGTCAGTCTATATTCAATTCCTTCATTTTATCCCGCAGTTTTAAAAAATCCTCAAAGGCAGCCGGCTTTCTGCGCGGGTCACGCAAGACCGCGGCCGGGTGAAATGTACCCATAAATTGGATACCGCCTTTTTCAAAAAACTCGCCGTGTTGAACCGTCACTTTAAAGTCGGGGTCGATGAGCCGCTGAGAGGCAATACGCCCAAGGCACACAATAATTGCGGGGCGCATCAGGCGCACCTGCTCACGCAACCAGTCAATGCATATTTTTTGTTCGGCAGGGAGGGGGTCCCGATTGTTGGGCGGGCGGCATTTGACGATATTGGCAATAAATATATCTTTGTTGCGGTCAAGTTCGACATAGTCCAAAAACTTATCGAGCAACTGACCACCCCTGCCCACAAACGGCTCACCGCTGAGGTCTTCTTGCTCGCCCGGGCCTTCCCCAATAAAGAGCACTTTAGCTTGTGGCGAACCGGCCCCGAACACCACTTGGGTGCGCGTTTTGCTCAGCTCACATTTTTCACACGCAATGCAAGCGTTTTTTAAATCTTCCCACTTATCAAACATCATCTTCACACTCCTGCATTTATTCATCGGGCATTTTTAAAATTTGAAAAAAACATCTTCCTTGAAGGCACCGGGGTTGTAGAGCAACAGCACTGCATCCGGCTGAAACGCTTCGACATAATCCGCTATCGAGCCTTGATACATCCTGGGGTCAATGACGTGCATTTCGGCGCAAGCGACGAGGGAGAGGAAGGGGGTTACGACGCAGGAATATGAATCCCGCAAAACCAAGATTTTTTTGCCCTCAATCAGATTATTTCGAAAAGTCAGCAGGGGGAAATCCCCGCCGGAATAGGTTACATAGGTGTTGGTTTTAAAGTAATCTTTTTTAAGGTTATCGCGGAAAATCCAAGTATCTTCAAAACTGCCGCTTCTTTCGAACGTCATGCCGTTTGACCGGCTATAGTCGCAGCTCATATCTGTTTGATACCGGGGCAAAATCAGGGAAAAATCGTCCGTGCCGGCGTAATAAATCCCCACGCGTTTGCCCATGCTGCCTAAAAATTGCTCCTTGTATGTTGTGACGGCGAACCTGTCTTTTTCGAGCAAGGACGTATCGATGCTAAAACCGAAATCGCTGTTTAGTTTACCCGCTATTTTGTTCGCCGCCCAGAGCCCCGTTTCCGGCTTCCAATGATGGTCGGTTTTAAAGAAAAGGGGCGGGTAATCCGAAAACTCTTTTGCTATTTCCTCCCGCAAATCAAAGGTTTCAACCCCCCGGTCATCGAGTCCGGCTAAAATCACATCGGCGTTTTCATTGGAATAATCCTCAACCCCTGTAGGCAAACCTTTTTCGAATTTATTGATTTTGAAAGGCAGCTGGACATAGAGCAAATCAAGGCCTTGGCTTTTGAGCTTTTTATTAAAATCCGATATTTTTTCAGCCTTTTGCGGCAGATTATTCTCTTTGTCCATAACAAAAGTGATGGAGCCGTCGTCCAGCTTGACAACCTTGCTCACCGCGCCTTCTTGTTCATAAACACATCGGTTACCCGCCACTTTTTGGGAAAGCCCATAAATATTGATAAAACTGACAGACGCGAACGTTTTGTCGTTCATATTCAAAACCGCATTGTATGCGGTAAGCGCAACCGCTTTGGTTTTTGCCAACGTGCCGGTACCCTTGCCGAGACAGTCCGAATATGCGTTTATATATTGTTCTTTTTCTCCGTATATAGTGTAACAGGTCCCGACCATAACCACAAATACAAAGTACAGGAATAAAACTGCAACGGCAGCATTTTTATTCAATTTCATTTTCATTACGGCACCCCCTAAAAGTTAAAATAAATGAAGGGATTGTAGGAACCTTTCACCAAATAGGAAACGGCAACAACCAACAAGACCATGATAGCAAAAACATAAATAAGGTCTGTGACGAAGCTTTTGTTGCCAATCTTTTTGCCAATAAGGACCGCCGCCGGGGTCGAAAACACTGCACACAAAACAAAAAACAAGAGATGTTGTGTGAAATACAGTTGAAAGGCGCCGTCCATCAAGGGGTTGCCGGCAAGCCCGAACATGGCCTTAAAGTAGTCGCCTGCGGCAGCAAGGTTTTGTGAGCGGAAAATCACCCAGCCGAAAAGGACGAACGCCATGGTATATATATATTTAAGCCAAGGGATTTTTTTGAATTTGTTTTCAAAATCTGTCAGTTTCTCCACCGTTATCAATACAAAATACATTAACCCCCACAGGATGAATGTCCAATTTGCACCGTGCCACATACCTGTCAAAAACCAAACGACAAACAAATTAAAGGTCAGTCGCGCTTTGGATTTTACACGGCTGCCGCCCAGGGGGAAATATACATAGTCGCGAAACCAAGTGCCAAGCGAAATATGCCAACGCCGCCAAAACTCCGAAATTGATTTAGAAATGTAAGGGTAGTTAAAGTTTTCAAGGTAGTGGAAGCCAAACATTCTGCCCAAACCAATGGCCATATCCGAGTAACCGGAAAAATCAAAGTATATCTGAAAGGCATAGGCGAATACGCCAAGCCACGCAAATGCGACAGAAAGGGTCGGGCTGTCAAAAGCTTTGTCCGCAACAACAGCCATGGTGTTGGCAAGCAGTACTTTTTTTAAAAAGCCCGTTATAAAACGGGTAATGCCTGTGGCGAAATCATCCGCCGTTTCCCGTCGGTTTTTAATTTCCTCGGCAATGGTTTCATAACGCACGATGGGGCCGGCAATCAGTTGAGGAAAAAAGGAGATATACAACCCCACATACAGCGGGTTCTTTTGCACCTCACCGACACCTCTGCTGACATCAATCACATAGGAAAATGCCTGGAAGGTAAAAAATGAAATACCGATGGGCAAGGCGATAAGGGGAACCGTCAGTTGCAGCCCAAAAAGACTGTTGAGGCTATCCATGGAAAACATCAGGTACTTAAACACGAACAGGATGCCGAGATTAAAAGCAGCCGCAAGGGCTACAGTAAGGCGAACTGCGGATTTTTGGCTTTTACAGCGGTCAACCAATAAGCCCAAAAGCCAGTTTACCACAATGGACAGCAACATAACAAAAACAAATTTCGGCTCCCCCCAGGCGTAGAACGCCAGGGAAGCCGAAAAAAGAAAAACATTTTGAAGCGGTCTGCTTTTGCGAAGAAGGGCATAATAGCAAAAAAGCACCGCCGGGAGAAAGAGGAAAAGGAAAATAGCGCTTGAAAATAACACCTACTCAACAGCTCCATGTCTGAATATTTGGGCAATGTCCGTAACACTCAGGATGCCCGAGGCCACGATACGGGTACTTTCCATTAAAACCCGCGCGGCGTCAAGCGATGTTAGACAAGCGGTGCCGGCTTCCGCAGCCAAGCGGCGCAGTTTAAAGCCGTCGCGTTTTTCCAGCCTGCCGTGGGTCGGTGTGTTGATGATGAGGGACACGCCGCCCTCGCCCAGCATATCCATGATATTGGGGCTGTCCCCCGATATTTTATTGACAAGCGTTGCTTTGATTCCTGCATCTTCAAGTGCCGTCAAGGTGCCCCTTGTCGCGTAAAACTCAAAGTCACTGTCCGCAAAACACTTGAGCATTTCACAAACTTCCGGCTTGTCCTTATCCCTCACGGTCACAATGATTTTGCCGTTTTTAGGCAACAAGACGCCGCCGCCCTCAAAGGCTTTGAGCAGTGCCTCGTTATAGTTGCGGGCGATGCCGAGCACTTCACCCGTCGACTTCATTTCCGGCCCCAAAGATGTGTCCGCCCCGATAATTTTTTCAAACGAAAAAACGGGTAACTTGATGGCGTAATAGCCGCTGTCTTTATACAGCCCCGTACCAAAGCCCATATCCCGAATGCTTTCCCCCATCATGGCCCTTGTGGCAAGCTCGATGGCGGGGATGCCCGTCACCTTGCTGATATAGGGTACCGTGCGGGAGGAACGCGGGTTCACTTCGATAATATAAACCTTTTCTTTGTGCATAATAAACTGGACGTTCATCATACCGATAATTTTCAGCGCAAAGGCAAGGCGACGCGTGTATTCCACAATCGTATCCTGCACCTCTTGGCTCAAGGTAACCGCAGGATAAACGGAAATGGAGTCCCCCGAATGGATGCCGGCTCTGTCAATATGTTCCATAATACCGGGGATGAGGATGTCCTTGCCGTCGCAAATGGCATCCACCTCGACCTCTTGCCCCATGATATATTTGTCCACCAACACGGGATGTTCCTGCACGGTACGGTTGATGACTTCCATAAACTCGCAAATATCATCATCCGAAACTGCTATTTGCATACCTTGCCCGCCCAACACATAGCTCGGGCGCACAAGCACCGGGTAGCCCAGGGAGTGGGCGGCAAGCAAGGCTTCTTCCTGCGTGAAAACGGTTTGCCCCTTCGGGCGTGCAATATCGCAGGTTTCGAGTATTTCGTCAAAGCGTTCCCTGTCCTCCGCGGCGTCCACATGGTCGGCGTCCGTACCATAGATGTGCACCCCTAAATCATGCAGGGTTTTCGTCAGTTTGATGGCGGTTTGCCCACCAAACTGGACAATGGCACCGTCGGGCTTTTCAAGCTCGACAATGTTCGCAACATATTCGGCGGTCAGCGGCTCAAAATACAGTTTATCCGCCACATCAAAGTCTGTCGAGACCGTTTCCGGGTTATTGTTGATGATAATGGTTTCGTAGCCGAGTTTTTTAAGTGCCCAAATATTATGAACGGAGCAGTAGTCGAACTCAATGCCCTGCCCGATACGGATAGGGCCGGAGCCGAGCACCAACACCTTTTTGCGGTCGGTCGTTGGATCCACTTCGTTTTCAACCCCATAGTCCGAGTAGTAGTAGGGTGTTGTTGCCGCAAACTCGCCCGCGCATGTGTCGACAATTGAAAAGCCGGGCGTAATGCCCCACATTTCGCGCATGGTTTTAACCGCGCGGGGCGTACTTGCGATGCCACGGGCAATCATCGCGTCGGTAAAGCCCATTTTCTTTGCCACGAGCAAGGTATCTTTGTCGCAAGAACCGGCGGCTAACTTTTTTTCCATCAAAACGATATGTTCGATTTTTGTTAAAAACCACATATCAATTTTTGTGATTTCTTGTATATCTTCCAAGGAGATTCCGTTAAAAACGGATGCTGCAATGGTGAACAAACGCTCGTTGTCCACATTCAGCAGTAACCCCCTGAGCTCCTCATTGCTTTTTGCCGTCATGTGCGGCAAAATCAGGCTTTCCCTGTTTTCTTCCAGAGAGTTTACCGCCTTGTGCAAAGCTGATTCAAAAGAACGGGAGATGGCCATGACTTCGCCCGTCGCCTTCATCTGCGTACCGAGGGTACGCTTGGCGGTGATAAATTTGTCAAACGGCCATTTGGGGAACTTAACCACACAATAATCCAACGCCGGTTCAAAGCTGGCGAAAGTTTTGCCTGTGATGGAATTGGTTATTTCATCCAAGCCCAACCCCAAAGCGATTTTCGCCGCGACCCTCGCTATCGGGAAACCGGTTGCCTTTGAGGCAAGCGCGGAGGAACGCGAAACCCTGGGATTTACTTCTATAACCGCGTATTCGAAAGAATCCGTATGCAAAGCAAACTGCACATTACAGCCGCCTTGTATGCCCAAAGCACAGATGATGTTAAACGCCGAAGCGCGCAACATTTGATGGTCTTTGTCCGACAGCGTTTGCGTCGGCGCTACAACAATGGAATCCCCCGTGTGCACACCGACCGGGTCAAAGTTTTCCATATTGCACACGGTGATGCAGTTGCCTTTACCGTCGCGCATGACCTCATATTCGATTTCTTTCCAGCCTGAAATACATTTTTCAATCAGCACTTGTCCCACTCGCGAAAGCCGTATGCCATTGGCACCGATTTCTTTGAGTTCTTTTGCGTTGTCGACAATGCCGCCGCCCGTACCGCCAAGGGTGTAGGCGGGGCGCACGATGACGGGGTAACCGATTTTTTCCGCAAAAGCCAGCGCATCCTCAACCGTTTCAACCACCAGGGATTCTATACAAGGCTCCCCTATGGATTCCATTGTATCCTTAAACTCCTGCCTATCCTCCGCCATTTTGATGGTCGCGGCGGTAATGCCGATAAGGCGCACATTGTACTGTGCAAGAATACCCCTTTCTTCCAGTTCCATCGCTATGTTAAGCCCTGTTTGCCCGCCGAGTGTCGGCAGGATGGAATCGGGGCGTTCGGCGTCAATGATTTTGGTCAGGGTGGGTATTGTCAGCGGTTCTATATAGACAATATCCGCTATCTCACCGTCTGTCATGATTGTCGCCGGGTTGGAGTTTGCCAAAACAACCTCAATACCTTCCTCACGAAGGGAACGGCAAGCCTGCGTGCCGGCGTAATCAAATTCCGCCGCTTGGCCGATGATGATAGGACCGGAACCGATGACAAGCACTTTTTTTATACTTTTATCAATCATTGTGGCGGCCCTCCCCCATCATTTTTATAAAACGGTCAAATAAAAAAGCCGAATCTTGTGAACAAGACGAGGCTTTTGGATAAAACTGAATGGAAAACGCCGGCTTGCCGTGGTAGACAATGCCTTCTACGCTCCCGTCGTTTACATTAATGCAGCTTACCTGTGCATTTTGAGGCACGCCTTGCGCGCTCACCGCATAGCCATGATTTTGTGCGGTTATGAATGTTTTATCCATATCTAAAAATTTCACAGGGTAGTTTGATCCCCTGTGACCATGGGTCATCTTTTCGGTTTTGCCCCCTGCCGCCAAGGCCATCAATTGATGCCCAAGACCCACGCCGAAAACAGGCAAATCAAATGCGCATAACTGCTTGACCTGTTGAATAAGATCCCCACAAGCAGCCGGGTCACCCGGCCCGCTCGACAGCACAAGGCCGTCATGTTTACCATCTATAATCTCTTGCGCTGTGGTAAAACAGGGGTATTGCGTAACCTTGCAGCCGCGCCTTACAAGCGCTTGCGGGAGGCTATACACGGTGCCGCAGTCCAAAAGGGCAACAGAATGACCGGTGTTTTCCACGCCCAAAACCATTGATTGCTCAATGCTGACGGATTCCACCAGTCCGATTTGCTCGAAAGAATTAATAACATCCATTAAACGAGGCATGTCCGAAATATCATCCGTTACGACACCCCGCATGGTCCCGTTATCCCGCAGTTTTTTGACAACCGCCCTTGTGTCCACATCGCAAATGCAAGGGATGTCAAACTCCGATAAAAGCGCCCCCAATGTCCCGGTGCTTCTAAAGTTTGAAGGCCTGTCGCAAAGCTCGTGCACAATAAGCACACTCGGATGCAAGCGATCAGATTCAAAATCTTCACGGCTGATGCCGTAGTTGCCTATCATCGGATAGGTCATCACAATGCCTTGCCCCGCATAAGACGGGTCCGTTAGAACTTCAAGATACCCGGTCATCGAGGTGTTAAACACGACCTCACAGGCGGTTTCGCGAAACGCTCCGCGTTGGTTTCCTTCGTAAATGGTGCCGTCTTCCAAAACCAGATATGCCCTCATTTATTCACCGTGCCTTTCAAAAAAATCAAGCCGTTCTAACCTAGGATTATAGCATAGAGCCTAATTTTTTATTATTTTCATTGGAATAATAAAAAATATTCTCTTGCGTTTTTAATGTCACATTTGATTTGTTCGACAAGCGCATGCGGTGTGTCAAACTTTTGCTCGGCACGCAGATACTTCATCAGCCCCACCTCAATACGACATCCGTACAAATCACCGGAAAAATCCACAATGCTCGTTTCACTGCGTAAGGAGCCCCCGTTAAACGTCGGGCGAAAACCGATGTCCGTAACCGACACATGCCGGGTGCCGTCAACAATCGCTTGGGATACATATACCCCGTATTTTGGGATCACAAAGCCTTCGGGAAAGTTCTGGTTGATGGTGGGTATGCCGAGCTTTCGCCCGAGCTTTTTCCCGCCGACAACCTCAAAATCATACGCAAACGCTCTGCCGAGCATGGCATTTGCCGCTTCCAATTCGCCGTTTTCGATAGCGGTGCGGATGCGCGTTGAGCTGATTGGCAGCCCCTCAAACTTCACCGCATGTGTTACCTTGCACTCGAGTGCCCTCTCGTCACAAAGGGCCTTGAGTTGTACCGCGTCCGCACCGTCATGGCCGAACCGGTAATCATACCCACAGCAGACCGCTTTGGCCTTGAGTCGCTTGACTAATATCTCTTCCAAAAACGCTGTCGAAGTTAGGTTGCGGACTTCCTCAAACGATATAACAAAATGGCACACGCCCATTTCATCAAGCTCTTTGACCCGCAACGTTTCCGATAGAATCGCTACCGGCGCTTTCCCTGTGAGCACTTGTTGCGGATGTTTATCAAACAACAGCACACAGGGGGTCAACCCTTGCGCCTTGAGGGCCAAGGCGGAGTTGATAACCGCCTTATGCCCTTTGTGCAAACCGTCAAAGGTGCCAAGCGCTACAGCCGAGGGCTTATCGAAGATGGTTGAAAGCATGAAGCTGCAGTCCCTTTCTGAAGGAATTTAGTATGGAGAAGCAATGGGGGATCGTGACTTCGTCACGGGAAGCGGTAGAAAAGCAATAGGGGTTACGGTCGGATTGGCTAGGTTGCGTTAAAGATTACTTTGTCTTGCAATAAAAAGCATTGAGGGTAAAGGTTTTGCGTTAAACGCACCCATTTATCGTTCTCCCATTGCTTTTCCATCGCTTCTCTATTGCTTCTCTTCTTATTTCTTATATTTTTTCTTCATCCGAAGTTCTTTCGGAAGAATGCTTTTGCGCAAGCGCAGGTTTTTAGGCGTTACTTCAAGGAGCTCGTCGTCGTTGATGAACTCCATACTCTGCTCCAAACTGAGGGTTGACGGTGTGATAAGCCTTAGGGCATCATCGTTGCCTGACGAGCGTGTGTTGGTCATCTGCTTTTTCTTGCAGACATTACACACGACATCCTCGCTCTTGGCACACTCGCCGACTATCATCCCTTCGTACACATCCACCCCGGCGCCGATAAACATTCTGCCGCGTTCTTGTGCCGCAAAGAGCCCGTAGCCGGTGCTTACACCGGTTTCGTGCACCACTATTGAGCCTTGCTCACGGGTTTCTATCTCACCCTTATAGGGTTCATACCCTGCAAAAATCTGGTTCATAATCCCGTTGCCGTTGGTATCCGTCATAAATTCGGAACGGTAACCAATCAGCCCCCTTGAGGGGATTTTAAACTCTAAATATGACGTTCCGCTGCCCTGGGCGCTCATTTTTTCAAGCTCACCCCTGCGGCTGCCGAGCGAGTGGATAACCGTACCCGCATATTGTTCGGGCACTTCAATCACCAGCAGTTCCATCGGTTCAAGCAGCTGGCCGTTTTTCTCCTTAAAGATAACCTTGGGGCGGGACACTTGGAATTCGTACCCCTGGCGGCGCATCGTTTCAATCAAAACGGAAAGATGCAACTCCCCCCTGCCGGAAACTTTAAAGGCGTAAGTCGTGTCCGTATTTTCAACCCGCATGCTGACATTCGTTTCCACCTCTTTAAACAGGCGATCACGAATATTGCGTGAGGTGACAAATTTGCCTTCGCGCCCGGCAAACGGGCTGTCGTTTACCAAGAAGTTCATGGAAATGGTCGGCTCGTCAATCTTGACAAAGGGTAAGGGCTCAAGACAGTCCGGGCTACACGCCGTTTCGCCAATATTGATATCCGCAATGCCGGAAACGCAGACAAGGTCGCCCATCTTCGCGGTTGGAACCTCCACCCGGTGCAGTCCTTCAAACTGATACAAGCGGGATATTTTCACCTGCTCCACCGTTTCGTTTACCCTGCACAGTGCAACGGCTTGGCCTTTGCTCACCGTGCCGCGTTCCACCCTGCCCACACCGATTCTGCCGATATAATCGTCATACTCCAAGCTTGAAAACAAAATTTGCAGTGGGCCATCTGTATCGCCCTCGGGCGGGTTCACATACGTTAAAATTAAATCCAGCAGCGGGCGCATATCTCCCTGGGTCACATTTTCATCCAGTGAAGAATACCCGTCCCGTGCCGACGCATAAATAACGGGGAAATCCAGCTGTTCTTCCGTTGCGCCAAGCTCAATCAATAGATCCAGCACCTCGTCCACCACTTCCGCGGGGCGCGCGCCGGGCCTGTCAACTTTATTGACAACAACGACAACCGTCTTTTTAAGCCCCAGTGCTTTTTTCAGTACAAAGCGTGTCTGCGGCATACAGCCTTCAAAGGCGTCAACCAATAACAGGACGCCATCCACCATCATCAAGATGCGCTCCACCTCGCCACCAAAGTCGGCATGACCGGGCGTGTCCACAATGTTGATTTTGACATCCTTGTAATGTACTGCCGTGTTTTTTGACAAAATGGTAATGCCACGTTCGCGCTCCAAATCATTGGAGTCCATAACGCGTTCTGTAATCTGCTCGTTTTCGCGGTAGATGCCGCTCTGCTTGAGCATTTCATCCACCAGAGTTGTTTTGCCGTGGTCAACGTGTGCGATGATTGCAACGTTCCTGATATCTGTTCTAAGTGCCAAAAGTTTACCCCTTCTTCATAAAAAATGCCTTATTTATTCAACCGTTATGCCGCGCGCCACTCTTTGCTGGGCCAGCTCTTCGGTAATACGTTGTTTTTTGCTGCCTGTAAGGTCGTAGAAGAAAATTGGCACCGCACACAGTAAAAGCGAAAATGCCGGAATAATCGAAACAACCGAGAAAATACCACTGCGCTGAGCAACATCAAGGGCCGTGGCGGGAACACTTGCAGCTCCGCCGACAATCTGGCTCAGGTCAATATTTACAATGCTATACATTAAAACAATAAATGAGGTTGCCAGTGCGTTGCCGAGTTTGTTGACAAATGACTGAACGGCCGAGCCTATGCCCGTTTCCCTTCGGCCCGTCTTCCACTCCATATAATCCAGCGCATCGCCAATCATAGCGGAGGACACCACATTGATAACACCCGCCGGGATGCAGGAAATCACCAAGAAGGGTATGCACGCCCAAAAGTTATCGTAGCCGATAAAGTAAATGGTCATGCTCGAAACAAAGCCAATCAAACATGAAACAATAATAAGATTTTTATAACTGTACTTTTTAATCAATTTGGGCATGGCAATCATCGTGCCAAACATACCCACAGCCGTAGCAAGCGCAAAAACAAGGCTAACGGTAGAAATGCTCCCTTGTATCGCTTTGCTCTGCTCTACAGTCGATAAGCCCACAAGTGAGGGCCCGATGTAAAACGAATACCTTGCAACGTGAATGGCACCTGCCTGGAACATATATCGCCCGCAGGACAGCACGCCCATGATGAGCACAAGCACCAGCGGCTTGTTGGTGAAAAGTAATTTCAAAGAGCTTACCTGCCCCGGTTTTCGCTTTTCGACCGGGATATTCACCCGCTCCTTGACATGAAAATAGGTGTTAGCGAAAAGAATATTACCGATAACCGCCGCAATGAGTGCAATGACAATATACCGTGTTTTTTCCAGCTCGTTACCGCTGAGCCCGGATTTTGACAAAAGCGGGCCAAGTATCATAAAAATCGCCATGGGTAAAGCGGAACCGACCCCGTTGACCGTCCTCGCCACGGTAAAGGCCTTGCCCCGCTCCGCAGGATTGGGCGTCATGAGGTTCGGAAGACTCCAAAACGGCACATCGCTCATGGTATAAACCATACCCCAAAGCACATAAGTGACCACTGCATATACCATTTTTGCGTTGAGTGAAATGTCGGGCGCAAAAAACAGCAGAACGGTCAGAATGGCAATCGGTACCGGGGTAATATACAAGTACGGCTTCATCTTGCCATTCTTCATATTAAGCCGGTCGGCTATCATACCCATCATTGGGTCATTCACGGCATCCCACACACGTGCGAGTAGCATCAGCAACAGCACGAATATTGGGCCAAGCCCGAAAACATTGAGATAAAAATCGGAAATATAAGAGGACATAATGCCGTAAACCATTCCCTGCCCCATGGCACCGATAGACAGCATACGGAACTCTTTCTTGCCGATATAAGTTTTGAGGTTTTCCACAAGCCTCTCCTTAGAATTTATTCGCTCTTCATGTCCACAAGTTCTTGTTTACCCGTAAAAGCGTCAACGGAAAGCTTCACACTGTCAAAAATCGCCGACTTGATATCGTCATCAGTCGCTCCGAGGGAAACACTCCACTTTTTGTCAATAAAGGTGTTCATACCCATAATTTCCGCCAAATCAACCGGATTCAGACCCGGATCAACATTGTTCTTGGCGTATTGCTTGAGCATGGTCTTGCCAAAGAGTTTAAACATCCACTTGGCAACATGAATAATCTTGCGGTCCGGCTTACCCATGGCGGCGTGAACAATACCAAGGAACTCATCCCAAGTCAAATTGTAGTAGCCAATCGGGTAGGCGTTCGCGCCCTTGTTAAGCTCTGCCGCGCCGACAATTGTTTGCGCAACCTGGCGCACCGTCAACATCGCTGTGCCGCCCTTGGGGTACATGGTAACGCCCGGCATTTTGCTGAGCTGTTCAATCAAAATAACCCAAACAGGCTTGCGCCCGGGTTGTGTGCCGAAGATATATGGCAGCTCCAAAACAGCAACAGACATATTTTCATCCGCCATTGACAGCGCAACTTCTTCTTGCTCAATACGACTGCGGATATAGGGATGCTTTTTAGTCAGTTCCATTTCCGGCTTTTCCTTGGCGAAATAGGCAAAGTAGGAACCGAGCACCACAGAGCTTGTCAGCCCGCATTCTTTTGCAAGGCCAATCAAGTGCCTCACCGGTGCGATGTTATATTTTTCATAATACTCATAAACCGGTGCCGGGAACTCAACGCGCTCGTCAATGCCCGCGGCAAAAACAAAGCTGTCACACCCTGCCATCAATGCCTTGATTTCGTCATCCTTCATTTCCAAAAAGTTGCCGTAGACCAGTTCCATCTCCGGCGGTATCGGTGCGCCCACCGGCAATGGCGGAAGAGCCATGGACTTGACCGAATGCCCCTTGTCAATAAACAACTGTGCCGCAGCGCACCCCAAAAGACCCGTGCCGCCAATCATGAATACCTTCATTTTGTCATCTCCCATTTATTTTTTATATTTATATATATGATACATACTTGATAAAATCAGTATGTTTGCGTTTGCGCCCTGTTTGCCTTGCGTTATCATTAACCCCGCAAAAAATACCCCGAACCTACCGCATTTTATATATTCCAGCAAACATCACTACATTATATAACTTATTGATGGTAATAGTCAACCAAAAAATGCCTCATCTTACAGATGCTCAACACGCAAGCGGCAGCCCCTTTACAAAAGGAGCTTTTTTATGGGATGCGTTATTGATGAACGCTCAAGTGCCCTGAAGGTCAACGCCCTACCGGGGCATGGGAACAAATCGCAGGCCTAGCCCCTTGTGTTAGGTGAGTGCAATCGTCCAATCACACTCGCTTTTCCACTCGCCTTGTATAAAGTTGCGCGCACGGAAAACGATTTGCTCCTCATACAGCTCCACCAAGAAGCCGCTGCCGGGCGTCGGGTATTCCCCGTCCGAATCCTTGCCAAACGCCGGCAGGTCCACAAAGTACAAGGTGCCGTCGTTTTTAATGGTATTCGGACTAAAGCCGTCATGCATGTGCCCGGCAATAAAAAACACATCCGCTAAGCCGTTGTATTTTTGCAACACAGCCATCAGGGCCGCGGCATCCTTGCCAACGCGCCGCATCGGCTGATGGTTGAAAACGAAAACAGGCTTCCCCGAGCCCACAGCCTGCGCTAACAAACCGTCAAGCCAGCTGAGCTGGTCGGCGGAAAGGCTCGTCTCCAGCTCTTCCACTTCCTCGGTATTGAGCACAATAAAATAGCAATCTTTTATAACTTTGTGAAAATAAATCGTATCTTCCACAATATCCGTTGTATCGGCAAGGAAGGCCCGGTACTTTGCCGCACTTCTTTCGTAAGAGGTCCCAAATTCGGAGCCAAGTTTTACGCCACGAATATCGTGGTTGCCCATGCCGGGCAAGAGATTATCCGTTCGACAAAAAGTATTGAGCACAGCACCGAGTTTTTTATACTCATACGCCGTCCCCCGCTCCGTCAAGTCACCGCAAATAACAAAGGCATCACTGCCCACCTGCGCTTTCGCCACATCCCTCAACCCCAAAGCAAGGCGTATCCCCCGTGCTTCTTCCGGCAGCGTAGCAATGTGGGTATCCGCTATCACCGCAAAATTGAGTTTGAGGCTATCGGCATCAATAGGCGCATAGGTAGCGGGACCGATTGCCGCGAGTAGGGCTGCCAAGGACAGGACTAGGGCGAGAACTTTTTTGTAACTGCCGAAAAACTTTGACATAAAATCACCTCGTAAAAATGTTTGGATGGTTGTTGGGGCGCACATTGTGCGCCCGCCCTCGTCGTTGAGGGATTGGTGACAGCTTTTTGTTTCTACCTCTCAGTCACTGCGGTGCCAGCTCTCCTAGCAAAGGCGAGCCAAGAAAGGAACGGGGACGCTTCATACTTGCCTTGCTTGTGCTGCGGAGGCTTGTTAAAAAACTATAAAACCGTCCCCTGCGTTGGTTCTCGCCTTTTTGCCTCTCCTTTACCACTGTTTTACCGCTGTTTTGCCGGATTGCTCAATTATTTCCGGATTTCTATCCCGCACCGATTTGTTGTATTTTAAGGATATTCAAACATTATAAATGCTTTTCGCAATTATACCACATTCACTTGTTGTTTTCCATAAAATGAAGTAAAACATTCCTGATTTCGGGTACAAAATATAGCAATATCTATGTGTAGTCCAATAAATGGGACGCGGGCGCACAATATGCTCCCCTACAGGAGGACGAAAAACCGATCGATCGAGAGACGCAAACCAAAGCAATACCGCCTTGGCTCGTCTATTTAAGGGGGGGGCTTACATGAAGAAACGTTTTCGGACACCATATATGGCATCCCTACCTTGAAACAACATTTCGCTTTATCGAAGGTACTGATTTAAATGCGAAAGCATCTTTCCCGTTGTAGGGCAAGGGCTCTGCTCTTGCCGCATCGCTTATGCTCTTGCCACGTTAGGGCACGTTAGCTTATTTCAAATTTATATTCAATCAGGTAACTTTGCCAATTTATTTTTATTATTTGCCTGACGGTGGTTAAAACGTATTGAGGGCTTCGGCAAGAGCAGAGCCCTTGCCCTACGGGTTTGCTCGATTTTTGTTTTTT
>CAZMSM010000020.1:0-5506 GCA_964568955.1 uncultured Eubacteriales bacterium
AGTAGAAACAATATGTGTTAAAATAAAACGGAGTTTTGCTATAGCATTCCTATTTTAAGTAAAAGAGGGTTTTGTCAAATGAAGTATCTGCTTTTTATCCCGCTGTTCATTCTTCTTTGGATTGTTTTTGATGTTGTGAGGGCTTTGTTACGAAAAAAAGTGCCCGGAAGACCCTCCCAACAAGAGGAGAGTTTTGAAGGGGATATTCTGGCAAGGCTTGGCAAAGGTGAAGTAATACCGGACGAAGAGCTTTTTGGGAAACTTGAACCACCCTTAACATACATTAATGGGCGTTTTGACTGTTCCGATTTTAGGCTGATAAAGATTATGAGGATTTACCTTCAGTTTGGCGACAAACTGCCGCAACCGGTGTTGGCGAAAATTCGCGACACGATTTTAAACTTCAAATACTGGATGGACGAGCCCGGCAAAGATTCAATGTGCTTTTGGTCTGAAAACCACCAGATACTTTTTGCGGCTTGCGAGTATTTGGCCGGGCAAACCTTCCCCGATGAAGTGTTCAACAATGACGGAAAAACAGGAAAAGAGCATATGGAAAAAGCCGCGAAGCGTATTGAAATATGGATGGAGCTGCGGTACACATACGGCTTTTCCGAATGGTATTCAAATGTTTATTATGTTGAAGATTTGGCACCCATGAGTAATATTATTGAGTTCGCCAAGGACGAAAAGCTCAAACTGAAAATGAACATGATAATGGATATATTTTGGTTTGATGTGGCAACACACAGCCTTAAAGGCGCTTTTGTTTCAACGTCGGGGCGAATGCACTCGGGGAACAAAATCAGCAGTGACAAGGGCAATTCTCTGCGGGATGCAATAACCTTCCTTTGGCCCCAATACCCTGTCGGCAAGCCGGAAAATAACACAGGGATGCTGACTAATTTTTTATTGAACAAAGAATATAAGTTGCCCGCCGCTATAAAAAACATTATGACGGATGAAACCGAGCAGATCATTTTGGCGTCAAACGGTATTAGTGTTTGGGAAATGAAGGGCGACGATTTGATTGGACAATCAACCAAGCAAATTATGATTCAATTTGGTAAAGAGGCGTTTTCAAGCCCTGAGTTGCTTGCCAATACGGTGAAATACCTTTCGAAAAACCATATGCTTAACAATAGTTTTCTGTACCCCTTTGGCTTCTTTAACATTGGGGTTTTCAGGCTTTTCGGGCTTTTAGGCCCGATTTCCAAGATGGTCAAATCCCCCTCGGATACGGTAGCGCTCAACAGGGCAAATGTTTACACCTATCGAACAAAGGACTATATCATGGCCACCGCCCAGCAATATGGGACGGGCACGTGTGCTTTCCAGCAGCACATATTCAGCGCAACAATGCATCCGTCATTTTCGCTTTTTACCACTTGGCCGACCAAGCTTTCGGATGATGGCTCACCGTCATTTATCAGGGGTAGCTTTAGGTTGCCACATGCTTTTCAGCACAAAAATGTCGCTGTTATGCTTTACGATTTGACTGCGAAAAGACATTTTGAAAAGAGGCCTTTGGACTATACGCACGCATTTTTCCCTGTTGAATTTATGGATGAACAAGTGATTGAAGGCAACTTCGCATTTTGTAAAAAAGGCGAAGCGTATGCCGCAATTATCGGTGCGTCAACATTAGAAATGGGCCCGATGCGCGACGAAAAACTTGGCAATTTCGAATTAACACAACCCTATGAGTTGAAGCAATACGGCGACCATCAATACTGGATTTTTGAGCTTTCCTCACTTTCAGAAGATGGCAGCTTTGAAAACTTTATCCAACGAATAAAGTCGAACAGGGTGAAATTCGACAACGAAGGAAAAAAAGTTGCCTATTCAACAAAAGGTGACGAAATCACGGTTATTTATAAAGAAAAAGTTATGGTCAACGGCAAAGCAATCAACACCGAATATAAGCGCTTTGACAGTAAATATGCCGTTACCCAGAGGAAGGCAGAAGAAATAAAAATCGAGTGCGACGGCGCAAAGCTTACGTTAAATCAAAAACAGCTTATCAGGAGTATGACCCCCTGATAAGCTGTTGCACATCTCATCACAGCAACGCAATCACAACATGCTTAATGCAATCCCTACAATAGGTATAAGTGATATGCAGTTTGTTGTCGCTGCTCTCCAAAATAGAAGGATACGAAAAGCGGTAGTTTACAGAACCTTGTGCATTGGTTGCGGGGTCGGCATAAACATCATATCCATCGGGGAAGTCCTCTATTTTTTGGTTCCACTTCCATGTTTCACCATCATCATCGGAACAAAAAATAGTAAGGGGTGAACGGGGTGTTCCCCAAACTGCGTCACGCTCTGCCTCGTCCTGCTCATAAATATTTTTTCCCGTGCGGTCTGCCGGGGGGGTCCAACGGAAAAAGGATGCATCCAAAACACCGTTTTCAACATAGCGGCTGCAATAAACGGGGTTGCAGGCAAGTGCAATTTTACCGTTTGAAAGGTTTATCGCTTGTATAGAAGAGTTGTTGTTCGGAAGTGTGGTGGGTTGCGGTACTGCCCAGTGCAGGCCGTCCTTCGAATGGCTCTTATAAATAAAGTCTGCCCAACGGCTACGGAAAAACGCTAGGTAGCCGCCTTTTTTTGCCTTTACAATTGTCATATGAACAAAGCCACGGCTTTGCGGCACTTCATATTCATCCCAGGTTAGGCCGTTGTCGGTTGAGTGCTTGATAACGCTGTAATCGTTCCCATAAGAAGCACCATTTTTCTTCTTGTTTTTTAAACTGTAATAAGCCGGCAAAATCCAACTGCCATCCTCCAGCACCTCCACGCGTTGGCGGATGAATGACCCCGGTTTGTCAAACAGTGTGCGAATTTCATCCCATGTATATCCAAGGTCTTGCGATGTTCTGTAGCGCACCTCGGCAGTTTGTTGCCCTTGGCTTTGTGCGGTATAAAACAACCAAAGCTTACCCGAAGGGTCAAGGAAAAGCACCGGGTTTTGCTCGCTTCGCTCCGGGTCGCCTGACATCACTTGGGGTTCGCTCCAAACAGTTTCGCCCTTTGTCAAACGGGACATGATGATGTTGATATCGGGGTTACCTTCTTTGCTGCCTGCAAAATAGGCGCAAAGCCAATCGCCGTTTGGTAACTCCAACAAATTACTGGCGTGGTTTGACGCGTAGGGAGTCGGCAGATAAGTCTGGAAATCGTTTTTTTTGTTCATTAAGAAAACCTTCCTTGTTAAAAATATTTTATTGTACGGTTTGTGTTTTAATCCCAACCCTCATAATGCGTTTGCAAGCAGGTGTTTAAAACGTTGTCCCAATGTTCATAATCGCCGCCAAAGGGGCTGCGTATGGGGCCTGTTTCCAAGCCCAGCAACAGGGCTGCGCGCTTTATGACGGAGTTCGGGTTCCCTAATGCAAGGCATTTGCGGATTTCACGAATGCCATCTTGGATTTTTGTTGCCTGTTCCATGTCACCATCTTTGAAGCAGTTATAAATATCTGCCACTTTGTTGGGGAATAAGTTTGCGGTTCCTGCAATGCCGCCAACCCCTCCGGCTTGTAGCGCCGATAAAATCAAGCTGTCGTTACCCGATAATACGGGGAACTCCCTTGCGGTTATCTCCAAGTATTGCAACATGTTGTCAAAGTTCCCGCTGGAATCTTTAATGGCGACGATGTTTGGCACCTTTGCCAAGTGTTCAACCGTTTTTGGGGCGATTAAATTGCCGGTTCTACCCGGAATGTTATATAAAATAACGCTGATGTCTACATGAGAGGCAACCGACTTATAGTGATTGATAAGCTCCTCTTGCCCAACCTGACCCAAATAGGGCGTGATGATAGACACGGCCTGTGCCCCCAGTTGTTGGGCCGCTTGAGCCAATTCAACCGTGTCTGCTGTTGTGACACAGCCTGCGCCCACGCAGACCGGCTTTTCCCCAAGCACCTCATCTATCACGGTTTGCATGACCGTGATTTTTTCCTCTTTGTTTAAGGAATAAAACTCACCGTTGGTGCCAAGGCAAAAGAGCCCGTGCACCCGGCTGTCCAAAAAACGCCGCGTCTGCCTGCGCAGAGCGGGCAAGTTTAAGGATTCATCCGCGTTCATTGGTGTAATCATCGCCGGCAATATGCCGTGTGGAACATACATTGAATAACCTCCTACCATTCTTAAAATCATCATATACTTTACAGGGCGTATTTTCTCATTAAGTTTACATTAATCTTCTGTTTGTTGCAACTTTGATTTGCCGAAAATTTTAAAAATGATATAATAAACCGCAAGGCAAGAGATTTACCTTGCGCAAACTTGCATTAAGTAGAAATAATCAATCACAGCGAAGGGGTTTTATATGAACGGGCAAAAAAGAGTGGATATAAAAATCGGTGCAAAGGTGAATATCGTGTTGAAAAACGATCAATCAACCGGCCAATTGACCGAGGGTTTTGTTGCACGGATACTCACAAACAGCAGTAGTCACCCGCATGGCATCAAGGTTATGCTTGATGATGGGAAGGTCGGGAGAGTTCGGGAAATATTGGGTTAGTGTCAAACAACCGTCTGACACTCGGAAAGGGCGTGGGCAATGAGCAACTTTATTTGTCCCGTTTGCGGCGAAGGCTTAACGGCAACTTCGAAAAGCCTGACCTGCAAAAATAATCACAATTTTGACACCGCAAAAAGCGGCTACACCAACTTGTTGTTGTCCCAAAGTGTGAAGACCAAACATCACGGGGATGATAAGCTGATGGTTCGCTCCAGGCAGGCGTTTTTAGATAAAGGCTACTACAAACCCTTGCTGGTAGCGGCTTGCGAAGCGGTCAAACAACACGCTTTTACAGGCCTGCACATGCTTGACGCGGGCTGTGGGGAGTGTTGGTATACGGCGAATATTTATGAATACCTGGCAAAAAATAAAATCGCCCCAAAAATGTTCGCGGTGGACATTTCAAAGGATGCTTTGGTGGCCGGAGCGAAACGAAACGGGCATATTGAGCTTGCGGTTGCGAGCGTCTTTCGCCTGCCTGTCCGGTCGGACTCCTGTGATATGATGTTGTCTTTTTTTGCACCTTTCGCTGCGGAGGAATTCGCCCGGGTGCTGAAAAAGGACGGTGTTTTGATCAGAGCCATTCCGCTGGAAAAACATTTGTGGAGTTTGAAAGCAGCGGTGTACGAAAAACCGTACAAAAACGAGCCGGAAGATTTAGAACAAGCCGGCTTTGAAATCATTGAAAAACGGGAGATAAGGGGAACCATTCATCTTAATAACAACACGGATATTCTCCATGTGTTTACAATGACGCCATACTACTACAAAACCGGTGTGGAAGACCAAAGGAAACTGCAAGACCTTCATGAGCTGGAGACGGAGATTGAATTTGGACTGCTGATATATCGAAAATCAACACGATAACGGACAAAAAATCTATTCCTTACAAGAGTTAAAAACATCTTTTTGTGTGCTTGTTCCTGTTTAACTTTTGTGTTAAAATTACTTCATTATTTCTCGGTGGTCAGCGGA
>CAZMSM010000020.1:5516-34653 GCA_964568955.1 uncultured Eubacteriales bacterium
AGAGGAAGGGGATGTTGCGTTACTTGATAGCAATTGTGGATTATGGTGCAGGCAACCTCCAGAGTGTTAAAAACGCTCTGGATTATATCGGTGTTGAATTCCAAGTGTCCGCGTGTGCCGATTTTATACGCTCTGCAGACGGTGTTATCCTGCCCGGTGTTGGTTCATTTGGCGATGCTATGGCATCAATGCAGGCAAGCAATCTTGTTGGGGCTGTTAGGGCGGCGGCAACCGGCGGCAAGCCGTTTTTAGGCATATGCTTGGGGCTTCAACTTTTGTTTGAAGGGTCGGCGGAAAGCCCCGGCGTTAGTGGACTTGGCGTGCTGAAGGGCAAAATTCTCAAAATTCCCGATGTAGGTTTAAAAGTACCGCACATGGGTTGGAACTCTTTAGAAATAAAAAATAGCCATGAGATATATAAAGACATTCCTCAACATGCATATGTCTATTTTGTCCATTCTTACTATTTGTCCGCGGAAAATGAGGCCGAGGTTTCTGCAAAAACCTTTTATGGTGTTCCGATTGATGCCTGTGTCAGTGTAGGTAATCTTTTTGCTATGCAATTCCATCCGGAAAAAAGTGGAGATACAGGCATTCAAATATTGAGAAATTTTGTTGCGCTTTGTGAGGAGGAAAAATAAATGTATGCAAAAAGAATTATACCCTGCTTGGATGTGAAACAGGGGAGGGTTGTAAAAGGTGTAAGCTTCGTTAACATTCGCGATGCGGGTGACCCTGTTGAATGTGCCATAGAATACAATAAAAATGGTGCGGATGAGCTTGTTTTGCTTGATATTACCGCAACGCATGAGGGCAGGAAAACATTGCTTGACATTGTAACGAGAGTTGCGAACGCCATTTTTATACCATTTACCGTGGGTGGCGGCATTTCGGAGGTTTCGGATTTTACCGAGTTGCTGCGTGCCGGTGCAGATAAAATTTCTGTCAATTCAGCCGCTGTTCGTAACCCCCAACTGATAAACGATGCGGCATATAAATTTGGCAATCAATGCGTAGTATGTGCCATTGATGCCAAACGGCGTGAAGGGGGCTGGGAGGTGTACCTCAACGGCGGCAGAGTCCCCACCGGTCTTGACGCGGTAGAATGGGCCCGCGAGGCATACAACAGGGGAGCGGGGGAAATTCTGCTCACCAGTATGGACTGTGACGGGCAAAAAACGGGTTACGATTTAGAATTAACACGAGCCGTTTCGGAAAGTGTGGGGATCCCCGTTGTCGCCTCCGGCGGGGCGGGCACGTTGGCGCATTTTTATGACGCGCTCACACTCGGTAAGGCAGATGCGGTGCTGGCGGCTTCCTTGTTCCATTTTAACGAGGTGGGCATACCGCAACTGAAAGCATATTTATCCGGCAGGGATATCCCTGTCAGACTGTAAAATTAAATATAATATATTCCATAAAAATGACGGGGTTGCTTTTTAGCAGCCCCGTTTTTAGGTGAAATCCAAGATTAGCTTATGACGGTTATGGTGTTTCGGTTGTCGTTTCCTGTGTTGTCGCCGCTTGCGTGGTGGTCGTAATTGGCGCTTTGGTTGTTGTTGTGGTGGTTGGTTTCTTTGTCGTGCTTGTGGCGGCAGCTGTCGTCTCCGCTTGCGCCCAGACTTTCATCACAACCTTGGTCCCTTTTTCGTATTGTTTATTGATGGCCGGGCTTACCGCATAAACTTCATTTGCTGTTTTCGTCCCGTCATTCACACCGTCAATTTTTGAACATACAAATCCAAGTTCTGTCAACAAGGTTTGGGCCGCCTCATAATCCATGCCGATAATGCTCGGGGGCAAGTCTATCAGTTCTTTGCCTTTGCTTACTTTTAGCGTGATTTCGGACCCTTTCGCCACTTGTGTGCCGGCCGGTATGCTTTGTGAAATGATGGCTCCAACAGCGTATTCACTGCTGAAAACCGGTTCTTCAATAAAGGTGAATTTTTCCGTCCACATGGCGTTTGATGCAATAACCGGGTAAGAACCGATTTCCGCAAAACTTGGTACATCGACTTGCTCGGCTTGCACAGCGGCGGTTGTGGTAGTGTCAATTTGCGGCGTGTTGGATTTAAAAATATCATCTCTCCAGACGGTAACGACAAGTATAAGGAGAATGACCAGCCCCGCACCAAAGGCTATCGCTCCGGCTTTAACAGCAATCAATTGGTCCTCTTTTTTTGTTCTTGTTTTTTTCGGGGTTACAGCACGCACGGTAGCCGGCGAGGCTTTGTTTATGGGTGCCTGGGGGGCCTCCGCATTGGCTGAAGCACTCGGCGAAGCGGAAAGCTCGCCGCGCAGATGCTCGACGGTGTGTGTGCGGTCATCGGGCATAATCTGCAGGCTGTTAATCAGCGCGTTTATAACATAGGCCGGTATTTGCTCCGCAAACTTACCGGGAATCATCAGTTTGTCGTTGACCGCGCGTGAAGGGGCATCTAAGGGGTCGCTGCCGATAAGCGAGCGGTAAAGCACAGCACCAAAGGCATAAATATCCGTCCACGGTCCAATCGAACCTTTGCCGCCATACTGCTCAATAGCCGAATAACCGTTATACAGTTGCGGTGTCAGTTCGCTACCGGCAGTTCTTACTTGCCAGATGCTGAAGCCGGAAATTCTAATTTTACCGTCTTCGCCGATAAGCAGGTTAGCAGGGGAAAGCCCCCTGTGAACAATTCCGGAGGTGTGCAGTGTTCCAAGGGTTGAAAGCACAGGCATAAACAGTTGGCGCGCTCTTTCCCACGTGATGTAACCGGTCTTGCTTTTGAGCAAAAAGTCCCTGAGCGTGGCGCCTTCAAAGTGTTCCGATATAGCGTAAGCCGTACCATTTTCCTCAAGAATATCAAGGGTGTTGATAAGCGCAGTCAGCCCGCGTAGGCGTGCGAGTTGACGCCACAAGTCGAAAAAGCTGCGGGCACATTCCTTAAAAGTGGCTTCGCCGCCCGGTATAATCCGAATTTTTAACGAACTCTCCAAACGAGTGGCAATAGCCTCCGGAAAAAATTCGCGGATATTTACCGGTACACGGTTGGTTAAATCCCAACCGATATAAGTCGCACCTTCGCCGTTGCGCTCAAGCAATTTGCCTACAAGGTAGCGGTCGCTGAGCACTGTTCTCATGGGCAGGGACGGCGCCGCTTGAGGGGAATCGCTATGAAAACCGCAATGTGGGCACTGTTTGAGGTTGCCGACTTCCTTCATGCAACTCATGCACAGGTTTTCGGTATTGATCATTTGGTCAAAACTCCTGTCAATATAAGTATTGTTTGGAATGCAGTGCATCATAACAAAAGTGCGTTTTTTTGTCAAACTTTTTAGACAATAAAGCGCGCTTTTGAAA
Source organism: uncultured Eubacteriales bacterium (assembly GCA_964568955.1). GTDB lineage: Bacteria > Bacillota > Clostridia > Oscillospirales > Acutalibacteraceae > UBA1447. The sequence goes on from CAZMSM010000020.1 coordinate 8,857, forward strand.
GTTCTGATTATGGGAGTCCGGTGACTTGGTTGATAAATGTCAAATAATTTTCCGCGTGTACGACAATTCCGGCACTAATGCTATCAATGGTGCCGTTGGTGTTTAGGGTTGCCGCTTTGAGGATAGCTGCATCCTGAATGGTATCCCATTCAACAAGGTAATTTTCGTAATTGACCATCAAATTAGCGTCCGTGCTGTCAATATTGCCGTCCCCGTTGACATCACCGAAAATAACGATACGGTAACTTTTGATGATGGCTTGCGTGTCTCTATCAATCAAATCAACCACGGTTCCTGTGCCAAAGGTGCCGTCAAGGGTTGTGTATTCGAGGCGAGCATTGCCATAAAGCTCAATATACGTGCTTTCAAATACGCTTTGAGAAATGCGCGGAGCAAGCCCATATATAAAGTGATTTTCGTCGTCTATCACCGTTGTGGAGCCGCCTTGCGGGGCGATGGTTATCGGCGTCTTGCTCCAAACAGCATAGAGTGTGGCGTCGTTTGCCGGGATGATGTAGCTGTCAAGGGGCTGCGATGCCTCGGGTGTTTGTGCCCAGCCCCAAAAGGTGTAATATTGTTTTTCGAAATCTGTCTGAGCGGGCAAGGTCAAAACGTTGCCCGGTTCACCCGCTTGCGGTGCCGGTACTGTTCCTGTCCCACCGTTTAGGTCAAAATTTGTATATACGCAGTTGCTAATGGAAACAAGCTTGTCCGCAAGTGAAAAATCGCCGGTAAAATTCATAGCCGTTTTTCCGTCGGAGCTTGGCGTGGCGCCGTTTGGGCACAAGTAGAAGTACTGAACACCGCCGGGGAAGGTGAGGGTTCTGGTCCACCTGTTGTCCATAAAAATACGTCCCGAGCCTGTGGCATCGCTCTTTACCTTGAGCCTGAAACTAAAGAGCGAAGTTTCGCCCTCCTGAACGAGCGGAAAACCGTTGTTTGCGGAACTTGGCCCTGCGTTAAAGTTGACAGCTGCAAAATTGTAAAGGTCGATTTCACTCACGGTAAATGTTGCCGGCCATGATGCGGGGGGCGGCGTTATTGTCGTGCCTGTCCAGCTTGAAACAGCGTTTTGGAAATAGGCGTTTTCACTGTTTGGGGTAAAAGCGCTTGCTCCACCACCCATCATGGTGTAAAAGTTTTTATCATATAGCATGATGTAACGGCTTGAAGCGCAGTAAAAGTTGGTTGTCGGTGTCACCGTAACGGTTATGATGTCGTTGGGTTTTGCGGCGGTAATGGGTATTAATGTGCCGTTGATATCTTTGTATGTACTTATTTGCAAGGCGAAAACGGGATCCACCACATAAACAAATATAATTATATTGTTCTGCGCAGCGAGTGTAAGACTTTTTGTTTTAACAACAGCCTCGTAGCCCGGGATGGCCGCAGCCGTTTCGCTGACGGTTTTTGTTATTTGTCCTGTTGCCGGTTTATCGGGCGCAATCTTTTCGCCGCTCTCGGAGCTGAGCCTGTATTCGACGATATAATTCACCGTTTTCAATTCGAGTTCGGCTATGGCGACGTTAATGTTTTGTGCCATTGTGTTGATTTCTACTTGATACTTAGATTCCAAATTATAAATTACTGCATTTAAGGCGTTTGTAAGCTCGGCCCAGCTTGCTGTGGTGTATAGCGAGGCATCCAGCGTATTTGCCGTGGCAACGGCTGTATTGACCGCCGCATAATCGACAGGGATGGTAGCGATTGCCGCTTCCACCGCAAGCTTGGCATTCACCAGAGGGTATGTGTTTACAAGCGGGTGATAAACACTCGGATTGTCCTTCACCACATACGCGGTGTTGTTCAAAACAATGTTACGTACTTGCGACCCTGTGAGTGCGGGGTTGACAGACCAAGCAAGCGCCGCCACGCCTGCCACAACCGGTGCCGCCATGGATGTACCACCCATGTAGCCGTAACCGTTGTTGGCATAGCAACTGTAAACGCTACTACCGGGCGCACAAATATCAACTTGGGAACCGGCGTTTGATGAACTTGCCTGTGTGTAACTTAAATTATAGTCGTTTTGTGCGGAACCAACGACGATAATGCGCTCATTAATTTTAGTAACCGTCTCGGCGTCGATACCGGTCATGTTCGTGTAAGTTACACTGCAAAAATAGCCGTTATAAACAGCGTCTTGCGAATAACCGCCCTGGCCATTACCGGCGGACTGCACGACGAGAAAATCATACCCTGCATCGAGAAGAGGTGCCATATAAGTCTTACTAAGGTTGGCATAATGGATAACATGGATATTGACCCCCGGTGCACCGTAACCCGAAATATCATCGCCAAGTCCGAGTGAAAAATTAACTACTTTTGCGCCGGCTTGCACGGTTTTGGTAAGGCCTGCCATCAAGTGAGCATCCGTTCCGACGAGTATATCCCAGTTATAAGCGTACATAGTGGTGTCCCACAATATGCCCGTAACGCCCTTGCCGTTATTGGGGATAGCCCCCATAATGCCCGCCACATGTGTGCCATGGTTGTCGGTTGGGTCGTTGTCCGCCGCCACCTGGCTATCGGAAAAATATACTTTGCCTATCAAATCCTCGTGATCATCCTGCACGCCGGCATCCACGATGCCGACTTTAATGTTGTTAAAAAAGTATTGATAATTCCATGCGAACAATGCCTGGATAGCCTCAACACTCCAGTTGCCGCCGCCCGGCCTAAATTCACTCCATGCGGGGGAGCCGTTATTATCCCAAGGGTCATCGGGGGTTGTTACCATTGGCGCTGCTGCTCTTACCATATTACATCCGGCGTAAAAAACGTCGTCCATAGCGGTAAGGCGTTGGGCAGTTTTGTTTAAGCTTTCAAAAGTGGCTGCTTTCACTTCCACTTGCCACATATTGATGCCGTTTACATAACCGACGCATTTGCCACCCACGGTGTCAATAACCGCCTGCCGCCGCGCATCGGGTGTGTTTTCGTTAAAAAAGACGAGGAGGTTGTTGATGGCGTACTCTAAAGTGCCACCGGGATAGGCCTTGGCAACGTTCTTGCGCGCAACATCCTTGATGGAATCGCTGTCATACTCAAGCGTGATTGTCTGCAATTCTTTTTTACCGGCAACTGTCCATGCTGTGACAGCGATGGTATTGCTACCGGGTTTGAGCATAATGTCTTTAACCGAAAAGTGATTGTCGCTTACATCGGCTTCCCCTTGCAAGGAAAGTTCACCCCGGTCGACTTGGGCATAAACCTCGTAGCTGACCTTGGCAATATCGGTACTGTTGCTAAACCGGCCGGTTATTGTTTGTTTTGCCTTGTTGACCGTGGTATCATGCTTGTCAAGCGAAATCAAGGCAGACGAAGCCTTGCCCGCGGCAAAATTTTGCCCGGGGATCGCCATTATTCCAAACACAAATGCTGTACTCAGCACCGTGATCAAAAGCAGTGAAAGTATCTTTTTTGTTCGTAATGCCATTGCTGTTTTTCCTTTCACCAAAGTTTCACCAAATTCTTGCTCAAGTGGTTAATTGTCTATTATAATCCAACTATATTATATCTTCTTTCCATCGAAAAAACAAGGTTTTAAAACAAAAAAGGGGCATGTGTGCGCCCCATACTGCTCCCTCCCGATAAGAAAATTGCCCAAAAACTTGCATTTCTGCGTGGCGGTGTTATAATAATTCTAATAATTAAGGGGAGATGCGTTTCAATGCAAAAAATCACAATCGAAAAAACAAAAACGCCAAAGCAAAAACCACAGGATCAAAACACGCTTGGTTTTGGCAATTACTATACAGATCATATGTTCTTAATGAATTATGATATCGGTGAGGGTTGGCATAACCCGCGCATCGTACCCTACGGGCCGATAGCGCTTGAACCGTCTGCCATGTGCCTGCATTATGGGCAAGAGGTTTTTGAAGGACTCAAAGCGTACCGTACCGCAGACGGCGGCGTGTCGATGTTCCGCCCGGACCGCAACATGGCCAGGCTCAACAAGTCGAACGAGCGCCTGTGCATCCCACTTATTGATGAGCAGTTTGCACTTGAGGCGATGAAGCAACTTGTTAAAGTGGATGAAGACTGGATCCCCACGGCCGAAGGCACTTCGCTTTATATTCGCCCCTTCATTTTCGCCGTTGACGCCCATGTGGGGGTACACCCCGCGCATCACCTTATCTTTTGCATTATCCTTTCCCCCGTGGGCGCTTATTACCCCGAGGGCATTAACCCGGTTAAAATATTTGTAGAGCAAAATTATGTCCGCGCAGTCAAGGGTGGCATGGGTTTTGCCAAAACAGGCGGCAACTACGCGTCGTCCCTAAAAGCGCAAGACGAAGCGTTCGCGGCAGGTTTTACACAGGTGCTTTGGCTGGATGGCATCGAGCGTAAATATATCGAAGAAGTCGGTACGATGAATGTATTTTTCATCATCGACGACGAGGTCATAACGCCCGCCTTGCAAGGCAGTATTTTAAGCGGCATCACACGTATGTCTTGTATTGATATTTTGCGCTCCTGGGGCATGAAGGTAACCGAACGCCCGATTTCCATTGATGAACTGGCCAAAGCGGCGGATGACGGCAGGCTCAAAGAGGCCTTCGGTTCCGGCACGGCGGCGGTCATATCCCCTATAGGTGAACTCAAATGGGGCGACAAAACCATGGTAATCAATGCCGGCAAAATCGGCACCGTTTCCCAAAAACTTTATGATACCCTCACCGGGATCCAATGGGGTAGGGTGCCCGACACCTTTGGATGGACAGTCAAACTATAGGCAAACCATAGGCAAACTATAAGAAAAAATATATTCGGAATGAAAGAAGGCGAAAAAATGGCTAAACTCTATTTCAAGTACGGAACGATGGGTTCATCAAAATCTGCACAGGCACTCATGACCAAATTTAATTATGAAGAAAAAGGACGCTGTGTGTGGCTCATCAAGCCATACACCGACAACCGAGGCGCTGTTACGAGTGTGGTGCACTCGCGCATCGGTATCTCGGCAAAAGCCGAAGTCATTTCGCGCACGGATGATTTGTACAGCAATTTCATCATAGGTCAGCATAAGGATACCGATGTTATCATAGCCGATGAATGCCAATTTTTTGCACCCGAACAAATTGACCAGCTCCGGCGCATTGTTGATGAGCATGACGTACCGGTGCTCTGTTTCGGTTTGCGCACGGATTTTCAAACCAAGCTTTTCCCCGGCAGCCGTCGTTTGCTCGAAATTGCCGACTCTATTACCGAGATTAAAACGATTTGTGCCTGCGGCAAAAAGGCCACTGTAAATGCAAGGCTTGACGCAAACGGCATCATCATCACAAAAGGTGACCAAGTCTTTATCGGCGGCAACGAAAGCTATGAGGCCATGTGCCACCGGTGTTGGAAACTTAAGATAAAAGAGCAGGAAGCGGCTGCGGTCAAGGGGCAAGAATAATGCCCCGTAACATCTCTTTTACAATTCCAAGCGAATACGATAACAAAAAAGTTGTGCATTTCCTACGCGGAAGTGCGCAACTTTCTGTTCGCCTGATTAACTCGTTGAAGCGTTGTGAAAACGGCATTATGTTAAACGGGGCGCACGTGCGTACCATAGATAGCTTAAGTGCGGGGGATTTGCTGACAGTCAATATCCCCGATGACAAAATATTACCCGAGCCCATTTTTATACCCCTTGACATCGTGTATGAGGACGAAGATATCATCGCCGTCAACAAATCACCGTTTTTGGCAATGCACCCTACACACAATCACCAAGGCAATACGCTGGCCAATGCGATGGCTTGGCATATGGCGCAAAAGGGGAGCAACATGGCTTTTCGGGCAATCGGCAGGCTTGACAAAGGTACATCCGGCGTGGTTATCTGTGCGCTGAATAAATACGCAGCCGCCCGTTTGACGGGGAACATTCAAAAAGTATACTTGGGTGTTGTCTGGGGCGTTTTTGAGGGCGAGGGCACGATTGACTGCCCGATTGTTCGCCCCAACCCCATGAAAACGCTGCGTGCTTGTAGCGAACAGGGGGACAAGGCTGTCACGCACTGGCAGTCACTTTGTACCGCGAACGGGAGGAGCCTTTTGCGCATACGTTTGGAAACCGGTCGCACCCATCAAATTCGGGTCCACTTCGCGCACATCGGCGCACCCCTTTGTGGGGACAGCATGTACGGTGACGGCATCGGGTTTTCCCACCAACTGCTTCATTGCGAAAGCGCGGCCTTCGTTCACCCGGTGACCGGAGTTCCTTTAAAAATCACCGCCCCCATGCCGGACGAAATGTTGCAAGCGGCACGGGATATAGGCGCCCTTTTGTGAAGAATAAGGCATCAAACATACAGGGTATTGTGGTTTATTTTCCAACAACCGCAACCCGCTGGTTTTTATTTCAATTATGAATTATAACTATTTTTTAAAAACACCTTCTCAAAAACCGATTTTGGTGGTATAATCTATTAAATAATATTTAAATCTGGAATAAATCTAATTTTTACGATGTTGTTTGGGCATTTTTGCCATATTAAACCAAAGAAGGGTGAATCGCATTTGGAAAAAATAGTTATAAACGGCGGCAACAGGCTTGTCGGCGAGGTCAATATCAGCGGTGCAAAAAATGCCGCAGTTGCCATTATACCGGCCGCTATTCTGGCGCAAGATGTCTGCCGGATTGAAAATATACCGAACATCAGCGATGTCAACATGATGATACGAATTCTGCACCAAATGGGGGCAGAAGTTAAAATGATCAACAAGAACACGTATGAGATCGACACACGAAACATTGTTTCGCACGTTATACCAAACGAGCTAACCAAACATTTAAGGGCATCGTATTATTTAATTGGTGCCCTGCTTGGCAGGTTCCACAAGGCTTGTGTGGCTATGCCGGGTGGTTGCGATTTTGGCGTACGTCCGATTGACCAGCACATTAAAGGGTTTGAGCTACTCGGTGCGAGCGTTTCAATCGAGCAAAACGCCATGGTGGATGTAACTGCCGAAAGCCTGCTCGGTTGCCCGATATACCTCGATGTCGTTTCCGTAGGCGCAACCGCAAACGTTATGCTCGCCGCGGTGAAGGCAAAAGGGCTGACGGTTATCGAACAAGCGGCCAAAGAGCCACATATTGTCGACCTTGCTAACTTTCTTAATCTAATGGGTGCGGATGTGCGCGGTGCCGGCACCGATGTCATTAAAATACGCGGGGTTGAAAAACTCCACGGCTGTACATATTCCATCATCCCCGATCAAATCGAAGCGGGCACCTTCATGGTAGCCGCCGCTGCAACCGGTGGGGATGTTCTGATTAAAAATGTTATCCCCAAACATTTGGAATCCATCACTGCTAAACTTGTCGAATGCGGTGCCATTGTTGAAGATGGCGATGACAGTGTTCGGGTAATTGCCAATGGGCGCCTTGGGCGTTGCAACCTTAAAACGATGCCACATCCCGGTTTTCCAACGGATATGCAGCCCCAAATGACGGTGTTGCTCGCCGGGGCGGAGGGTACAAGTATCATCTCCGAAGGCGTTTGGGACAACCGCTTCCGTTATGTTGAACAGCTTGCGCGCATGGGCGCTTCCATCAAGGTGGATGGCAAAATAGCGGTTGTTGAAGGTGTTGAACAACTCAAAGGTGCGCCGATAAAAGCGGGCGACTTGCGCGCGGGGGCAGCAATGGTTATTGCGGGGCTCACGGCGATAGGCACGACGGAGATCGAAAACATTGACCACATCGACCGTGGCTATGAAGACGTTGTTGAAAAATTTGCAGGCCTTGGTGCGGATATAAAAAGAGTTAATGTACCGGAGCCGGAGACGATGGAGAATGTAGGCTAATAAGTGGCTTCGCAATAGATGAGAAGTAGGGGACGGGTTTTCCGTCCCGAAAACAATCGCTCACCTATCGCTCACCTATCGTACACCTATCGCTCACCTATCGTACACCTATCGCTCACCGTTCCCCCGTCTTGTATTGGAGTATTAAATGGCACGCTTTTGTTCCTTGTTTTCCTCAAGCAGTGGTAACTGTACATATATCGGCGGAGCGTCCGGCGGGGTACTGATTGATGTGGGCGTCAGTGCCAAGCGCACAGCCGCCGCTTTGCGTGACATCGGTGTTGATATTTGCAGCATCGGTGCCATTTTTATTACCCACGAACATTCCGACCACGTCAATGGATTGCGTGTTTTTGCGGGTGCTCACGGTATTGATGTCTATACCTCCGGCGGAACCCTGCAGGCGTTGGAGGAAAAAAACATATTGACCGACAAATACACCGCCGGCGTTATACCGCATACCGGTGTAGAAGCCTGCGGTATGCTTGTCACGCCGTTTTCCACCTCGCACGATTCCAAGGAGAGCGTGGGCTACTTGGTCAAAACACCGGATGGCAGAAGCATTGCCGTGGCTACGGATACGGGCATCGTCACGGACGATACCATGCAAGCATTGCTCGGGTGTGATATGGTGATGCTTGAATCCAACCACGACGTGCGCATGCTCGAAAGCGGCCCCTACCCTTATTTCTTAAAGCGTCGGGTGCTTTCCAACCAAGGTCATTTATCCAACGAAGTCTGTGCAGATACCGCAAGAACGCTGTTGCGCAACGGCACAACGCGTTTCGTTTTGGGGCACCTAAGCAAACAAAACAACGTTCCGCAGTTGGCATACCAAACCACCAACGCCGTTTTTTGCGGCGCAGGGGCACAAGAGGGTCTGGACTTTATCCTAAGCGTTGCAGGCAGTGCCCAAGGGCCGGAACTTGTGCGTTTTTAAATCTATTTTTTGTGAAAAATAAGGCGAATCATTTACCGGTGCACAGCAATATTTTTTAATGAGTTTATCGAAAATTAAGCGTGAATTTGAATTCTTCTCGAAATTCCTTGCAAAATCAAGCGAAATCGTATACAATACTATAAGTCAGTATTAAAATTTTATATTATTCGGGAGGCAATTATTATGGCAATTAAAGTTGGAATTAATGGGTTTGGTCGCATCGGGCGCCTCGCATTCAGGCAAATGTTCGGTGACGCCGATTACGAAATCACGGCAATCAACGATTTGACAGACGCAAAGATGCTCGCACACCTGCTCAAGTACGACTCCTCACAAGGTCGCTACGCTTTGGGCGGTACAGTCGTTGCGAAAGAAAGCTCAATCGTCGTTGACGGTAAAGAGATCACCATTTACGCGCAAAAGAATCCGGAAGACCTGCCTTGGGGCGAACTCGGTGTCGAAATTGTTCTCGAGTGCACCGGATTTTTTGCTTCGAAAGATAAAGCTGCCGCGCATATCAGGGCCGGCGCCAAAAAGGTCATTATCTCCGCTCCTGCGGGCGACGACCTACCCACCATCGTTTTCGGCGTAAACGAAAAAATCCTCACAGCGGCGGACACCATCATTTCGGCCGCATCCTGCACAACAAACTGCCTTGCGCCTATGGCGGATACGCTTAACAAACTTGCAAAAATTGAAAAAGGCTTTATGACCACTATTCACGCCTATACCGGCGACCAAATGGTGCTTGACGGCCCGCACAGGGGCGGCGATCTCCGCCGCGCGCGTGCAGCTGCTATTAATATTGTCCCAAGCAAAACCGGCGCAGCAAAGGCTATTGGCCTTGTTATCCCCGAGCTTGACGGCAAACTCGACGGGTCCGCCCAACGTGTTCCTGTGGCAGCCGGCTCCGTAACAGAGCTTGTTGTTGTTGTTAAGGGTGTTGTCACAAAGGACGGGGTCAACGCCGCGATGAAAGCCGCCGCTTCTCCCTCCTACGGCTATACGGAAGACGAAATCGTATCCTCCGACATTATTGGCCAAACAGTCGGCTCCCTTTTTGACGCAACACAAACCAGAGTCAATCTTCTTGAAGATGGCAAAACCCTCGTCAAGGTGGTTGCTTGGTACGATAACGAAAACTCCTACACCAGCCAAATGGTCAGAACCATCAAATACATGGCGAAGCTCAAATAAATCAAACTTCACACAAGGAATTGTGTTGGGTGGGCACAAAAGTGCCCGCCCGCAAATTTGCATACAGGAGGAGGCCCAAACATGTCTGTTGAACGCCTTGATAAAATCATTGCGTCCCAAAGTACTTTTTCTCGCAAAGATGCTCGTAATCTTATCAAGGATGGGGGTGTTAAAGTCAATGGTGAAGTAGTAACTTCGCCGGATACCGCCTTTGATAAGGACAAAGACACCCTGTCGCTGTTTGATAAAGTGTTTAAGGTGAAACGGTTTGTTTACATCATGCTCAACAAGCCCGCGGGCATTTTAAGCGCCGCTAAGGATGTTCGAGCAAAAACCGTTATAGACCTTTTGCCGGAAAAAGTGTACAGGCGGGGGCTTTTTCCCACCGGTCGGCTGGATAAGGATACGACCGGCTTTATGCTCATTACCGATGACGGGGATTTTGCCCATCGGATTTTATCCCCTAAAAACCATGTGTTCAAAACCTACGAGGCACGCTTAAAACACCCGCTTGAAGATGGAGCCGAACAGCGCCTGGAACGTGGCATCACCCTTTCCGACGGCACATGCTGTTTGCCGGCATATATCGAAGTTTTGGAAAGCGAAGACAAACCGCTGGTCAAGGTCAGAATAAGAGAAGGCAAATATCACCAGATTAAGCGAATGTTTGCAGCACTTGGCAACGAGGTTATCGCGCTTAAACGTACGCAAATCGGCAACCTTGCACTTGACCCCGCCCTAAAATCGGGCGAATGCCGCAAACTGACAAAAGAAGAAGTCGCGCAAATCATGAAAGATTGATGCACTCAAACGCCGTGTGAGCGAATACACAAAGCGCATTTGACCCGGCTACCAAAGGTTGTGCTTGACATAGCTCGTTACTTTATCTATAATGTCGGTATTATCAATGCGAACTGTTCTACAGTCGTCGGCATGCGGCGCAAGGTACAGTAAGCATTCTTTATTTTTGAGTCTGAAAGAAGGATGGTTGCGAATCATGCAAGAAACAATATTAACGCAAGAAGGTCATCAAAAACTTGTTGAAGAGCTTGAGGAGTTAAAAACCACCGGGCGTGACGAAATTGCGGAAAGAATCAGTGTTGCGCGCTCTTTCGGCGACCTTTCCGAAAACGCCGAGTACAATGAGTCAATGAACGAACAAGCAAAGATGGAAGCGCGCATCGCTAAAATAGAAAAAGACCTGTTGAATGTTGTCATCATTGATGAAACGCAAATCAGTACCGAAACCGTCCGTGCTGGTTCCAAGGTTAAGATACGTAATGTTGAACTCAAGGAAGATACCGAGTATCAAATTCTCGGCAAAAACGAATCCGATCCGGACGCAGGCATCATATCCGACCAGTCGCCAATCGGCAAGGCCCTCATCGGCCACAAGAAAGGCGATACCGTGAAGGTGGAAATCCCCAGCGGAAAGATTTTAACCTTTAAGATACTCAAAATCACAAAATAGCAAACGGGCGTCGGGCAAAGCCCGCCGCCTTTTTTCTTCACGATAGTCGATTATTTGTTAGCTGCTTGCAAATTTTTTTCGGATAGAGCAGAGCCCTATCCCTACAAGATTCAGAAAAATTTTCTATAAGCAGAAAAATGTAGGGCAAGGGCTCTGCTCTTGCCGCATTTCGCAAGTTGCTAAGCGGTTAAAAACCACTCATGAAAGGATACCAATGATTATGGCTGACGATATAAACACCACACCGGTAGAAGAATTAGAACCGTTAGAAACCGAAGAAATACAGGATACCAACGCCCTGCGTCAAATCCGTAACGAAAAGCTCGACGCCTTAAAGGCGGCGGGGCAAGACCCATTTAAGATAACAACCGCCGAACAACTCAACACCGCGGCGGAAATTATTGAACATTTTGAAGCGATGGAAAACAAAGATACATCCATCTGCGGGCGTATTATGACCTGGCGCGATATGGGTAAAGCAAATTTTATCGACATACATGACCGCACAGGGCGTATGCAGATTTATGTGCGCGTGAACGACATCGGTGAAGACAGCTTTGCCGAGTTCAAAAAATGGGATATTGGCGACATTGTGGAAGTCAAAGGCTTTGTCTTCCGCACACGTCGGGGCGAAATATCCGTACACGCCAAACAAATAAAACTGCTATCAAAATCGCTCCTGCCCTTGCCGGAAAAATTTCACGGCCTCAAGGATACGGACGTGCGCTACCGTCAGCGTTACATTGATTTAATCATCAACCCCGAAGTCAAGCAGAACTTTGTCAAGCGTTCCCTTATTATAAGGGCTATCCGCAACAGGCTTGATGAACAGAATTTTATCGAGGTGGAAACGCCCATGCTTGTCCCCATCGCAGGTGGGGCGGCGGCAAGGCCATTCACCACCCACCATAATTCTTTGGATGAGGATTTGTTCTTGCGCATTTCGCTGGAACTTTACCACAAGCGTCTGATTGTCGGTGGGCTTGAGCGCGTGTATGAAATCGGCCGTGTCTTCCGCAACGAGGGGCTTTCCGCCCGTCACAATCCGGAATTTACACTGCTTGAACTCTACCAAGCCTATACCGATTATTACGGCATGATGGATTTGGTGGAAGACCTCATTCGCACCGTATCCGTCAAAGTGCTTGGCACAGCAGTCGTTAGTTACGACGGGACCGAAATTGACTTTTCAAAACCCTTTGAGCGCCTCACCATGGTGGACGCGGTCAAAAAATATGCCGATGTGGACTTTGATACCCTGGATTTTAAGGGTGCAAAGGTGTTGGCCAAACAGCATGATATCGAGTTTGAGGCAAGGCATAAAAAAGGCGACTTGCTCAACTTGTTTTTTGAAAAATATGCCGAAGAGCATTTGACCCAGCCGGTGTTTATCCTAGACCACCCGGTGGAAATTTCACCCCTTGCCAAGCGCAAACCATCCAACCCCGATTATACCGAACGTTTTGAACTCTTTATTACGGGTAGGGAAATTGCCAACGCCTTTTCCGAACTCAATGACCCGATTGACCAGCGCGGGCGTTTTGAAGCGCAAGAAGTGCTCAGGGCCGCAGGCGATGACGAGGCAAACAAGACGGATGAAGACTTTTTGACCGCTTTGGAATACGGTATGCCCCCCACAGGTGGCATCGGCATCGGTATTGACCGTTTGACCATGCTCCTCACGGACAGTCACTCTATCCGCGACGTGCTTTTGTTCCCCACGATGAAAAGATTGCAAACAGACTAAGCAAGTCCCATCTAAAAAGATAAACGGGGTGGTATCAATGGTTATCGGTGCAATCTTTGCCGGCGGTTCCGGCAGCCGAATGGGCTGTGCCGAAAGGCCCAAGCAGTACCTACCGCTTGGCGAAAAACCCCTTATTCTGCATACAATCGAAAAGTTTTATATAAACCCCGGGCTTGATAAAATACTGATCCTTTGCCCCGACCGGTGGCTGGAAGCCACCCGACTTTTGATTGAAGAAAGCTATGGGCAAACCGATAGAGTCGCCGTCACAAGAGGTGGGCAGGACCGTACCACCACCCTTGACCGGGCGCTCGCTTACATACAAGAGCATTTTGCTTTGGATGACGAAACGATTATCCTTACCCACGATGCCGTTCGCCCCTTTGTTACCCAAAGGATAATCAACGAAAACATAGAAACGGCCAAACGAGTTGGCGCCTGCGGCACCTACATCCCGGCCTGCGACACCATTGCCCAAAGTAGTGACGGGGAGCGAGTAGACTTTGTACCCGAGCGCGGGCGCATGTGGCAAACGCAAACCCCCCAGTCCTTCAATGTTAAAAAGCTCAAAACAATACTGGCGCAACTCACCCCGGCACAGCGAACCAACCTGACCGATGTCTGCGCCGCCTTTACATTAAAAGGTCAACCCGTGCGCATTGTCCGCGGTGAGGTGTTCAACCTCAAAATTACCTACCCCTATGATTTGGCGGTTGCAAATGCGCTCTTGGCAGCGGGCCTAGGGCAGGAATAAAGCCGGGCTTATAAAAACATACAAAAAAAGCACCCGAGATCGGGTGCTTTTCTGCGTCCTATTGGTTTTTTGAAGGCTTTATACTAGGCCGGTTTTCCAAGCTGCTTAACCACTTGATTGCCATAAACGCAAACACCCGTTATCAGTACCCCTTGCACCAGCGAGGGGAAGGAAATGCCCAAAAAACCCATACTGCCGGCGATGCCCATGGGCAGGAGGATGAGCGGAATGTATTTGTCCGGTATTTTTTCTGCCCCTTTGAGCATCATCCCGATGATGTAGAGCACGGGTATTAAGATAAGGCCTTGTTCTAAAATGTAGCTTGTAATGTTCATCAATTTCCTTTCATCTTTCACAATTACGGTTGGTTTGTTCTATGTTACTTTGCGACATCTTTCGGGGTAACCTCAAAGCAACTTAAAAACGCCTGCCGCCAACCCCGCCGCCAAAGCACCAAGGATGGCCGACATCGTTCTGTCCCACAGGGCACCGGGTTTGTCCTTCAAGCAGTTGACAATTTCTTTGAGCTCGCCCAAAGCAATCAGCAGGCTGTCCATTTTTGTGTTGGCGGCGGCTTGCGACACCGCAAAGGCGTTTAATTTGTCGCCGAGGGTTCTGATATCGCTTTCCGCAAGCGTCAAGCGGCGCTCTATGACATCGCACTCACCCAAGGCGGACATCCCCTTTATTCACCCAGCCGGTTACATGTAGACCAATGGGTTTTTTGCCGACATTGACGACGGCGTTGGTCAAACGGTAACGGTTGAGGATTAAAAGCCCGTCGTACAGCCAATACCTACCGGAAATTTTACGCACCGGTACGGCGGCAGAGGAGGAAGCGTAAAGCCCGGCATTGCTCAGGGTAACTTTCGCGCCTGCCACGAAGGCTGGCGGGCTAGTCGGTGTAGGTGTCGCAGGCACTTCGGGCTTCTTTAACGCCAGGTTGAGGTAACGAACAATTGCTTTGCCATAGGCTTCGCCCTCGGCTTTCAGTTTTTCGTCGCTGTCGATAATGCGGCGGTCCTCGGCGTTATCCAAAAAGGCGAATTCCGCCAACACAGCGGGGATACGATTGCGTGCGTTGATGCGGCACATGCCGAAATTATAGCTTTTTTCACTGCTCGTTTTCACCCCACGGCTGTTTTGTCCGAGTGCTTTAAAGCTGTTGATAATTTCGCCCGCGAGTTCTTTTGCGGCGGAGTCGGTGTGCCAGTAAAATGCCTCGCACCCGTCGCCGCCCCCGGCATTGTGATGGATGGAAACAAGAGCCGCGGCCCCCACCGCTTTTGCCTTTGCCGTCCTTTGGGCAATCGTCATGCCCGTGTCTGTCGTGCGTGTGAGCACCACATTGCAGTCATATCCTTTCAAAAACGCCATCGCCGCCAAGGCGACCTTCAGGTTGATTTCACTTTCCGTAAATCGCCCGGCAACCGCTCCGGGGTCTTTGCCCCCATGCCCTGCATCAATTAAAATCGTTTTGCTCAAATAATTTGCTCCTTTCTTTTTTCGGGTGAACAATAGGTGAGAAGTAGCTGAGCAGTAGGTGAGAAGTGGTAGAGGCGTAGCTAAACAATCGCTCATCCATCGCTCACCTATCGCACGTTACAAGTTTTCCTTCACAAACTCGCATACCCTCCGTGCTAAAATTTCCTGCCCTGCGGCATTCGGATGTGTACCATCGCCCTGTGGGCTTGCCGTGCAGGCAAAATACTGTGCGTTGTTGGCCGCCAACCACGGTCTTAGCCCGCTGTTGTGGTAGATGTCAAGGCAGGGGAGGGAATAATGCGCGCACACCGTTTTTAGTGCCTCACACCAAAGGTGGTACCAACCGTCAACTCCGTATGCCGGCCCACGGTCATGGATGCCGCCCCTTGGTGGCGCAGTGATAAAGCCTATGGGCACCGTCGGGTATTTTGCCAAAAGTTTTTGCACCACTGCTTTGCAATCGGCAAAGTACGAGGTCCCCGGGCCATTGTCAGCTATGGTGCCAAGCGGCAAGGCGGCGTTATTGCCCCCGCCGTCGTTGAGGGATGCCATGACAAGGATATAGTCCGCTTCGTCGCTCCAACTGTCCATTCTGCTATAGATGCCGCCAATACCGCCATAGGCCCGTGTGAGCCCCGTGCCGGATTTGCCATCGTTCACCACCGTGCCAAAGCTCAACCAATCACGCAAATAGTCATGCCAGTTGGCTGTAGCTCTGGTGTTCTTTTCCGTAATACTGTCCCCGGTGACAATGAGTTTTTTACCCGCAAATCGTTCCAATGTTGCGTCCGCCGCCCCCGCAGCCATGCCCGTCTGAATCTCTAAGTCGCCTAAGTATAAACGTTTTGACAAGTAGTTCTCCTTCCTTTTTACGCAGAAGCAATAGTAGAGCGATAGAAAAGCAATACAGAAGCAATGGGAGTTACGACCATCATACAAAAGCCTGTTATAATAAATAAAAACTTTCTAATTCCCAAAATTCATCTCCATCCCCGTCGTTCCCCAACTGCTTCCCCATCGCTTCTCAAACCCTCGCCCCATTCACCCACACCTCAACATCAAACGCATAATTTGTCAGCACCTTACCGCTGTTCAA
Source organism: uncultured Eubacteriales bacterium (assembly GCA_964568955.1). Classification (GTDB taxonomy): domain Bacteria; phylum Bacillota; class Clostridia; order Oscillospirales; family Acutalibacteraceae; genus UBA1447. The sequence goes on from CAZMSM010000020.1 coordinate 25,350, forward strand.
ATAACACAACAAACCCAGTACCGTCGTTTGGGCCGCGAAGGTATGACTAAAAGTCCCCGCAGGGTTGCCCCATGTCGCTCCACATAGCACAGTCCCGGTGCTGCTCCTTAGCTGGCACGCGGCATTTCCCAAATCCGCTCCGCTCTCGCTACAGCTACCTGTTTTGTTCTTGACGATAAGCGTCAGCACATCACCCGCTTTAAACACAGCCCATGCAGGGCAATCGCCAATGTTCGCGGCATTGGTCACATTATCGGTAAAGTACAGTGAGCCGGTGGGGTAATCGGCAACCGTCTTCGTACCGTTCATCGTCACGTGGCCGCTGCTGATGGTTATGGTGATGCCGTTCACCGTTTTGCTGCCCTGCCAAAGCCCTCGCCGCACAGCACTCACCGTAACAGCGCAAAAGGCGGTAAAGCCGCCATCGACCGACGTAGCCGTAATATTTGCTACTCCCTCGCCCGTGCCGGTTACAGTACCGTTTTGGTCGACTGTGGCCACTGCCGCATTGTTGGATGACCAGGTGAGCGCTTTGTTTGCGGCGTCGCTTGGTGCTACTGTTGCGGTGAGCTTCACCGTCGCGTTAACGGCTACACTTGCTGTCACGGGACTGAGTAAAATACCGGTCACCGCAACAGCTAGCGGTGGCTCCTCGACTTCGCCCCCAACATCACCCCCATCATCCTCTGGCGGTGCGTCGCTATCCACCAAATAAAAGGTCTGCATCCGTTTTGTCGTGAGCGCACCGTATGCCTGGGGCGTTAAAACCTCAACATTACTTTTCACCTTTTCAAAACTTGCAAGCGCCGCCAAGAGTCGTTCACGCAAATCACAGTCCGTATCAAGAGCTTCTTCGCACCCCATAAGTGAAGGCTCAAAGTCCAGTGTGAACAAACCCGACTTCACAATGCTTTCCACCTCGCCCGCCGTGACGCAGTGCCCCTCCACCTGCACCGTCAGTTCGCCCCCGGCGGTAAGCGCTTGCGGCAGGGGACAGTAGAGTCGGTTGCCTTGCCTGTAGGCGGGTGCGTCGTTCGCGTCATAAATAGGGTTGCTGTTGATTTTACGCGCAAGCCCGTACAGGTCAAAACACAAGTAGTGGCAGCTGATGTCTGCCGCGCTCAGCTCATCGTTTAACACGACAATCAGCCGCGCGGCGTTGTGTTCCTGGGCAAAACCGCTGAAGCCCTCTACCGTTACCGTACCGCCGAGCGTGACCGTTGCCGTTACATCCCTCATGATAATATTCACTTCCTTTCCTTTTTTTCTTTCCGGTCGAAATTTATGCCCTACACCCAACATTTTGCGCCTTGTAAACGTCGCTGAAGCGATAATAGTTTTTCAAATAATTGGCCGTTTCCAGCAACTCCCTTTTCTGGCGATACAGCAGGCAAAGCAACTGCCTGATGCGCAAGACCTCCTTATAATCGTTGTTCTTTTTACTCACCCGCAAGCTCTCCCTGTTTTGCCCTATCATCGCCGTTTGAAGTTCCGCCGCCGAAAAATACACCTCGGCAAGACTCTTCAGCTTCCCTTTTTCCTCCATTTTACCTCCATTCTGCCGCAGTAAGCGGTCAAATAAAATATGGATTTTCCATCCCGAACACGTTCTTTTTAAAAGCGTAATGTAAAGTAGGGGACACCATTTGCAGATGACAAAGGGATTCACTCACCGAAAATTTCGCTGTAATGAATGCCAACCGCTTCTCCGCCCCGTCATACAAGAAAATAATCCGTCGTCCGTCCAAAAAACGCAGCGATTACAAGCAACTCTTTAATATTCGGCAAAACGCTTGCCTTTTCTATCGCCAGCAAACGGCTTTCGCGCATCGCAAGTGCTCTTGCCAAAAGTGGGGTGCTGATGTTTTCCCCCATACGCAAGGCCTTCAAGCGCGCCCCAAAACTCTTTTCGCTTTGTGTGGCAACGCCCGCAGCCGCTGTTACCAAGGCTTTGCGCACGGCAACCGGTGTCAAATCTGTGTTTTCAAGGTTATATTGGTATTTCACTGTGTGGCGCAGTACGCTGTAAAGTTTTTGCCGCGCTTTTTCAAGCGTTCTTGCCACATTGGGTGCCGCCCGACCCGTCGCGGCGGCAATCTGCGTGATTGTCATCCCCTCAAACCAATATTTTTTGACCGCCTCTCTTTCATTGTCACTCAAATCCTCCTCCACCGCATCGCACACCAAGGTTGCCAGGTCCACCGTCCGGCGCCGCCAAGCATACTCGGCAGGGGATTCGCACATTTTGCATACCCGCCCGCAACAAGCGTTTTGCGCCGCCTTTGCCTCCTCCGCTGTGGGTAGGGTAGTCGCCTCAAAATAATCGCGTATTTCCGCACCTCCCGCAAAATTCGTATGTTTTTAGTTTAGCAGTCGAACAAATGTTCGTCAACCCCAAAAATGGGACTTGACTTTTGATGTGTGAAAATAACGCAAATAAAAAAAGACCGCGTATTTGACGCGGCTGATGTCCCATTATCGGGACTTTACTGATGATTATGCATTTATACTACTATTTATATGGCAATAAAATTTTTTTTATGATATAATTTCAAAATAACAGGGGGTTATATGTTGATAAGTGCAACATAGTTTTTTGGTATTGTAAATTAAACAATAAAAAAGCCACCCCGAAGGATGACTTTTTACATCGTCTAAACGATTGCCGAAGAACGGCATTTAGGGTAAACCTTTATTTTAACTCGTAGTGTCGTCCTCGTTGGTAGCAAGAACAACATTAATATAACACAAATTTTGAAAGGATGCAACATAAAAATGAAAAATAATCAGGATTATGACATTGGGCTTGATATTGGAACAAATTCGGTAGGGTATGCGGTAACGGACACCAATGGGAACCTTTTAAAATTTAAAGGCAAAAATATGTGGGGCGTAAGGCTGTTTAGTGAAGGTCAGTCTGCGAAAGCGACTCGTTTGTTTCGATGCACAAGACGGCGTTATGAACGCAGAAAAAATCGCATTGCACTACTGCAAGACATAATGGGCGAAGATATAAGTCAGGCAGATAAGTTGTTTTATATGCGCCTTAGCCAATCGGCAATGTGGAACGAGGATCGCAATATACCGGATATGTATTCCTTGTTCAACGATAAAGACTTTAGTGATGTTGCTTATTTCAAAAACTATCCGACCGTTTATCATCTGCGCAAGCATCTTATGCAAAGCGAGGCAAAGGAAGATATTCGGCTTATATACCTTTCCTTGCACCATATACTCAAATATCGTGGCAATTTTTTGTATGAGGGGCAGACAAATGTGTCTGCCGAAAATGCCCAGGTTCAAGCCACGGTTGAAGAATTTATTACATCACTAAGTGAGCTTTACAGTATAGATGCGCCCGAAAAAGTGGGAAGAAGCATTGCAAGTGTGCTGAGAGATGCAGACAAGACAAGATCAAGCAAGCAGAAAGAAATCTTCGAAGCGCTTGATGACGATCCGGACTTAAAAGCTGTTTATAAGAATATAGCATCCGCTATGGTTGGCTATAAAGCAGATTTTTCAAAAATATTTAATCTTGACGATGAGGAAAACTTAAAATATGCACTTTCAGCCGAGGATGCCGACATCAAGCTATCCGACTTGTTGGACGATTCGCAAGTAAGGTTATATGAGTCATTGCAAAAAGTGTATTCTGCCTTTATTTTGTCGGAAATTCTAAAAGGTGAAAATGTCGTCTGCCTTTCCGATGCAATGATTGAAAAATATCTTAAGCATCAAGCAGATTTAAAACTGCTTAAATCGGTATACAAAAAGTTTCTTCACAAGGACTATTCACCTATGTTCCGTGGCGAAAAAGACCCTAAGACAATGCAATACATTAAACCGAAAAAATTGGTAACATACACCGGCTATATTCTTGGCGAGTCATGCTGCACACAAGAAGAATTGTACGCTACCATTAAAGATGCCATTAAGAAGATTGCAGGTAACCCCGATTGCAGCAGTCAATGTGACTACATTAATCGTGAAATTGAAAATAGCTCATTTTTACCCAAAATAAACGCTAAGGAAAACGGTGCCATCCCTTACCAACTTCATCTTGAAGAACTCGTAAAAATCGTTGAAAAACAAGGCCGCTACTATCCGGCACTTGCGGAGAATATCGACAAATTAACGGCGATTTTGACTTTTCGAATTCCCTATTATGTTGGCCCATTGAATGAAAAACAAAATCCGGAAGGTTCAAAACAGTTTTCATGGATGCAACGAAAAGTTGAAGGCGTAAAAATATATCCATGGAACTTTGAAGATGTTGTAGACATTAATACCACGGCGGAAAAATTTATTACCCGCATGACCAATCAATGCACGTATTTGCCAAATGAGGAAGTCATTCCAAAATGCTCCTTGTTGTATTCCGAGTACGAAGTTTTGAATGAAATCAAGCAGATTAAAGTAAACGGTAAATTCCTCACATTCCAAGTGCAAAAGGATTTGTATGAGAATGTGTTTAAGAGGTATAAAACTGTAAGCGAAGATGCACTGCAAAAGTGGCTGATTCGAGAACGAAAATATGCAAGTATTGACCAGATTACCGGCTTTCAAAAAGAGGGGCGATTTGCGACCTCGTTGACAGCTTACATTGATTTTACGTCAATTTTTGGCGAAATTAATTCAACGAACCGAAAAATGATCGAAAAACTGATTTTATGGATTACACTATTTGAAGATAAAAAGATACTGGAAAGAAAAATAGAAAACGAAATGCCCGATATCCCGGCGGCTCGGGTGGCTAAAATATGCAAACTCAGATATACGGGGTGGTCAAGGCTTTCCGAAAAACTGCTTAACGGCATAAGCTGTAAAGACAGTGCCGGGAATGAAAGAACAATAATTGAAACCATGCGTGCAACAAAAAAGAATTTTATGCAAATTATTAATGATGACGACCTTGGCTACAAACAGGCAATTGAAGCCGAAGCAAAACCGGAAAAACTTCAAAAAATAACGGCCGATGTTATTGAAAACCTGGCAGGCTCAAAAGCAATAAAACGCGGAATAAAGCAGTGCGCTGCAGTAGTGGAAGAAATTGTGTCAATCCAAGGCAAAGCGCCTGTGCACATTCACATTGAATTTGCGCGTGAAGAAGGCGCTAAAAAGCGAACATCTACCAGGTACAAAAAACTAAAAGAAAAATACGACAGCATCACGTCAAACGAAGATTTCCGGCAGATAATCAAGGAGCTAAGGGAACATGAAAAAAGGCTGGATGAACGCATGGTCTACTTGTATTTTATACAAAATGGAAAGTGTCTATATTCGGGTGAAAAGCTCGCTTTAAACACCTTATCGCAAGACTGCCAAATTGATCATATTATCCCGCAGTCCTATATCAAGGACGACAGCTTTGATAACCTTGCCTTGGTCTTATCCGGTAAAAACCAGGAAAAAGGCGATAACATGCTGATAAAAGCAGAAGTACGTAGCAGTCAGCGTGAGTTTTGGAAGTCGCTGTATCGAAATGGCCTTATCTCCGAAAAAAAGTTAAAAAATTTGGAGAGGGATGAATTTGAGGAAGAGCAACTTAAAGGCTTTATTAACAGGCAGCTTGTTGAGACAAGGCAGATAACCAAGCACGTAACGAACCTGTTTGGCGCCGTATACGAAGATACGAAAATTATAGCGATTAAGGCAGAGCTGATTTCAAACCTGCGCTCACAATACGGCTTCTACAAAAACAGAGAAGTGAACGATTACCACCATGCACACGATGCGTTTCTGGCGGCAATCGTCGGCAGATATGTCAATTTGTGTCATCCATATTTATCAAGTGATTTTGATTACTTCGCAATCAGTCGTTTTGCGGCAAACAAAGAAAACGCTGTAAAAGTCAAATTCGGCTATATTATTGGTAGCTTTGCAAATCCGTATACGAATAAAACCACCGGGGAGGTCTGGGACGGGCAAGCGGAGCTTGCAAAGGTGCGCCGGTGCTTAGGGTATATGGATTGCTTTATATCCAAAAAAACCGAAGAGCAAACGGGCGAATTCTACAAGCAGACGATACTGGGTAAAACTGATGACCCGAAAACAAAGTTAGTGCCGATAAAGGCGAATATGCCTGTGTCAAAATATGGCGGTTATATCGAACCCAAGCAAGCGTATTCAGCAGTAGTTGAGTATGATGCAAAGAAAGGGCGAGAAAAAAAGCTTGTCGGCATACCGTTGTATGTGGTTAAACTTCAACAGACTAAGCCCAACGCAATAATAAGCTACCTTGAAAATCTTGACTACGCAAACCCAAAAATATTAAAAGATAGGATTATGCAATATCAACGCATTACATATGACGGCAATGATTATTATCTTTCAAGCTCAATGGAAGTACACAATGCCAAACAGTTGGTTTTATCCGTCCAATCTAATCGTATTGTGTATTGCATGAACAGCAAGGCGCGCAAAAAAACTGTTACCGATGCAGACCTAATCATCTTATACGGTGAACTGTGCGACAAAATGGAAAAACAATATTTGTGCTATCAAAGCATATTTATTAAGCTCAAAGCCGCAAAAGCGGATTTTGAAAACAAACCGGCGGATGAAAAAATTGGTATCATCAATCAAATACTGGTTATGCTACAGGCCAATCCGTCAAACGGCAACTTCAAAAATTATAATTTTGCCAAGTTACCCAACAGGGTTGGTCGAATGGGAAATAAAAATTTAGATGTTAACAAAATCACATTCCGTAATACCTCCGTAACCGGTCTGTTTGAGCATGTTCAATACGGAAAGGATATGTAGTTTTGAGCTTCAGGACGATTGTAATTACGCGACAAAGTAAATGCAGCTATAAAAACGGCTACCTAATTGTCCGTGATGATGAAGTGAAGATGATACACCTGTCGGAAATTTATTGTCTGGTTTTTGAAACCACGGCGGCATCAATCACGGCATATTTAGTGAATGAACTGATAAAAATGAAAGTGCCGGTCATCTTTTGTGATGAACAGCATAACCCCTGTGCCGAGGTTCTTTCATTATACGGTAGCCACAACACAAGCAAGCGTGTTGCCGCACAGGCAGCGTGGGATGACTTGTGCAAAGGAAGTGTGTGGACCTGCATCATACGCGAAAAAATTTTACAGCAAGCTGTATTGCTTGAAGAATTGGGGCATCAAAAGGCAAGTTTGTTGTATTCATATGCAGAAAACATGGAGTATAACGATGCCTCAAACCGTGAAGGCCATGCTGCAAAAGTATATTTCAACGCGCTTTTCGGCATGGAATTTACGCGGCGTGATGAGTCCGATGTTAATGCGGCATTAAACTACGGTTACGCCTTATTATTGTCTGCCTTCAATCGGGAAGTTGTCGCAAACGGCTATGTCACACAAATTGGAGTTTGCCATCGCAATGAGTTCAATAATTTTAATCTGTCTTGTGACTTGATGGAACCGTTCAGACCAATTGTAGACAAATTTGTACATTCGAAAAAAGCATTCTTTTTTGATGAGGAGATTCGGTTCGGTCTTATTGACCTTCTAAATTCCAAAGTAATGTATAATGGCAGTGAGTTTTATCTTGCAACGGCAATCGGTATGTACACAAAAAGAATACTGACCGGTCTCTCGGACGGCAAGGTCGACAATTTGCTGTTTTGTAAAATGATATGAGAAATAGATTTATGAGATTAATATTATTTTTTGATTTGCCTGTTGGCACAGATTCACAACGCAGGGCATATCGCAAATTTAGAAAGTATTTGACAAGAGAAGGCTATATCATGTTGCAGGAGTCTGTGTACTCAAAACTTGTCATTAATCAAACAAACGCAAACCTTGCTTTGGTGAAATTGAAAAAGAATAAGCCATCCGAAGGGTTGGTTCAGTTACTGACAATTACGGAAAAACAGTATGCATCTATTGACAACATTACCGGTTCCACATACAACTGCCGGATTGATTCGATGGAAAGGCTGGTGATTTTATAGAAATCAGGTTTCTTAACCTTGAACACAATATCCCCCTTTCAAACGAAAAGGTATTTGTTCTTGAAGTAGAGAATAAAAAACTCTTCTTATCTATCGTGGACTCACTCTTACTTGGAGAAGGGGATAATATTGCCGAACCTTTTATTTTGCTTGAGGACGAAAAGGAGCTAAAACCTTCAAAAAATATTGAAGTCGTGACGGATATTATAAGCCTTGATATAAACAATAAAAAGTTCATAACTGCTGCAATCGAATCATTGAACCGGTTTTGTCTAGCTGATGAAATGTTAAACGCTGAAATTGAAAAACTACACCAAAAGCTCTACAATCAAATTATTGACTTGATGAATGAGTTGAGTTCGGATTTTTGCATTAGTGCAAATTGGAACTTGGCGAAATACTTAAAAGCTTACGAGTTTTCGGTTCAGATTAATTCGTTTGATGGAATGTTTGAAAAGCTGATGACCTATATTCAGTTGATGGCAGAATTTATGCAAGGGAAAACAATTTGTTTTATTAATTTAAAATCATATTTTGACAATGCAGAATTGGTTGAGCTGTATAAATACGCCATATACAATAAAGTCACAATTTTACTTGTCGAATCAAGTGTGCAGAATGACACGCTTGATTATGAAAGGAAGCTGATAATTGATAACGAATTCGATGAATTTACCGTGAATTTTTGATTCAACATAATGTGCTTACCACTTTGAATGACCGCTTATGTAGTGGAGCGTACTCTGATTTGAGGTTTTAGAGTAGTGTCGTTCTGATTGGTAGCAAAACCTTGGCTGCTGTTTGGTTACGCCGAACTCTTGTTTTAGAGTAGTGTCGTTCTGATTGGTAGCAAAACAGGCAGAAACACCGGTAACACCTGAAAAGGGTTTTAGAGTAGTGTCGTTCTGATTGGTAGCAAAACATTCCAGATGACGCTCAGGTCAGAGGTTCAGTTTTAGAGTAGTGTCGTTCTGATTGGTAGCAAAACGCAAAAAACGCGCCGCGCAACGTTACGGAGGTTTTAGAGTAGTGTCGTTCTGATTGGTAGCAAAACGTGACAAAAAAAGGCAGCATATCGAAGCGAGTTTTAGAGTAGTGTCGTTCTGATTGGTAGCAAAACATAAAATTATCAAAACAACAGTCACAACGCGTTTTAGAGTAGTGTCGTTCTGAGTGGTAGCAAAACTGCTTATTATGCTATAAAAACACTTCATCAGTTTTAGAGTAGTGTCGTTCTGATTGGTAGCAAAACTTCCCGCCTTGTGTTGAATGAACCGCACAAGTTTTAGAGTAGTGTCGTTCTGATTGGTAGCAAAACTGGCACACCGTCCGTTATATTTTAACTGTATG
>CAZMSM010000021.1:0-32960 GCA_964568955.1 uncultured Eubacteriales bacterium
CCCATACCCCCATGTTCCGGTAGATTTGGTGCTCGTCACTACCGCTGAGGATCCTCCGTCTACCAAAACGCCGCAACCGCTGCTAAAAGAGGTTTCAACGTTGAAGGACCCTGTTCCGGTAAGCGCAACGCTGCCCTTGTTTTTCACTTCAAGACCGGCCCCTGTATTGGTTTTTACATTCAGTGTAAAAGTCCCTACGTCAAAGGTTATGCTTTTACCATCAATAACAATTCCTGCCATATGGTTGATGTTTTGCAAGAGCTTAATAGTTTGGCTGTTGGCTACCGCAGCGAGGGCTTGTGTTAACGTGGCATATTGCGTGCCGCCAATCTCGCAGACCTTATCCGTAGAATCTTTAACCCAAACAAAACTGGTGGCGTATTCGGTTCCCTTTAATACAATTGGCGTTTTGTTTAACTCACTGTAAGTGTCATAGCCGACATTGGTATTAACGGTGTCTCGGCTCCCGGGCGTTCCATCCTTTACGACACCGTTAATTTCGATATACCGGCTCATTGTTGTAATGACACCACCTACTAAGACAGTTCCGCTAACCTCGGTTGTTGGCATGGCGGAGCCAAAAATACAGACCCCTATGCCATCGTTTCGATTTGACTTAACATTGCCGCCTATTGTAACAGTACACTTTCTGCTCGTGGCAGCAACCGCCGTTTTCCCCTGCACGTTGCCGCTAATATAAATGGACCCTTCTTCACAGTTCGCACCAACGTCATAGCCTTCCACGTTACCGTTTATGTGAATTTTTCCACCATACACGGCAAATACACCGGTAGTATCACTTGTCACATTACCGGTAACAACGACTTCTCCAAATTTATCGACAGCGTTTCCGCCGGCATATACACCCTTATCGGCCTGGACATCTCCAACTACCGTGATCTTTGAATTACTTTCAGCATAAATGGCATACGAATAATCGCTTGTTACTTTACCGTTTACGGTTATTTTCCCACCATGAGCGGTTCTGGCCCCAGCACCATTTGTTCCGCCGGCGGTACCATTAACGATGACAGTACTCCCTTCGTAGCTGGCAAGGGCACCTTGGTAACCGGAAGCCTTCCCGTTTACCGTAACATGGCCACCGTCGTTACTATAAGCCCCAGCCGTATTTTGACCGGATGCGTTTGCCCCAACAACTATCTTGCTGGCATTCCCTTTTGCATAAGCGCCAACACTGCTGCCGGAGGCAAATCCGTTCACGGTAATATCTCCACCGTTTATGGCGTACGCAGCGGAGCCTGCTTGCGCTATTGCGTTGGTCAGCGTGACGGTAGTGCCATCGGCATACACCCCATAATCGGTGCCGGTGGCGGTGAATTCACCGGTGCCTTTGAGTCCAACTGCTCCATTGTTCATAACCCTAAGCCCGGTGCCTGTAGAATTTTTTACCTGAAGCGCAAAGGCGCCTATGTCAAAGGTTACGGATTTATTCTGTATAACAACACCGCTATTGTAAGTGATGTCGCTGAGCAAGCGGATGGTTTCTCCGTCTTGGACGGCGGAGAGGGCCTCACCGAAAGTATCGTATTGTATGGCACCGATTTCACAAACCTTGTCGGCCTGCATAACGGCTTTGCCACCCAGCGCGTAAACGCCGGCCCCTCCTGACACGGACATACCAAGTATTAAAGTAAAAGTAAGCAGCAGTGACAGTAACCTTTTGGTAATGTTTTTCATGATAGTCGCTCCTTCATCCTGTTAATGTTGTAGAGTACACTTTAGTTTTAATCATAAACCATAACAATTTTATGTATGTCTTTTTTTAAAACTCCCCCTCTTTTGGTTCATTTTGCATAATTCTTTTTAACTGTCATACGCAGACCCTTAACGACGTGGGCTTGAATACCGTCTGTTTCACTGGTGAGTCTGCGTATTATCATATTTGATACCGATAAAATTGATAATCAGTTCTGCCCTCGATTTAACCCCCAAACTTTTTATAAATTCCCGTCATATGTGTGTTCGCCGTAGCGTATTTGATTGAGAGCTGACTTGCGGCTTCCTTTAGTGTAAAACCTTCAAGTAGCAAAAGGTAAACATCCTTTCCCCTTGGCGTCAACCCGGCAAGCTTTATCTGCTGCTCACTTTGCGTCAAACCGGTCTTCTTACCGGTAGAAGGCAAATTATTTCGGTCGATATCCTTACAGTCTACCGCCGAGCTTACACTCTTTCTTCATCTGCCCAAAAGAGCCATCCCACTACCTCAAATCATCTTCACTATTTTCATAAAATCTCAAGCACACATATATATATACATAATAAAGGCGAAAAAGTCACCTCATTAGTTCTAATGAGATGACTTTTTCGTTCGTAATAAGGCTATTTCGCCTTGTAGTCTTTAAATAAAATCAGCAGTTCAGTCTTACTGTTGATTTCCAACTTACGGTATGCCGCGGTGCAGTAGGTGTTGACCGTTGGGTAGGCAATAGATAAAATTCCCGATATCTGACGCATGGTATACCCTTGCAAAAGCAGCTTACAAACTTCGGTTTCTCGCTTGCTTAAACAATATTTTTCAAACATGTGCTGCTTCTCATTATCGATCTCCATCTTTTCAGAATCCTTTGCCCAGTCATCATAATAATCCGATTGAGATATAACCGCTGAAAGCATAATAAACAAAATCATCACGGCGGCTGAAAGGATGGATGCAAACGATGACAGCTCAGAGGAATGAATATCATTAATATACTTACCCAGTAAAATTCCGGGCACCATTGCGCAAAATCCAATGCAAAAAACGGACAATTCCAAATAGTGCATACTGTTGTATTTTTTGGTCACGATTCCGACAATATAATATAAGTTGATTATTCCTACTGTGCTCCCGGCCCCCAGCAAAAGAGCAAAAACGACAGCCAAGCTCGGTATCTGTTGTACAAAAGTGTTGCAGAATAGACCCATGGCAAAAAAGCCGAAAGTAATATTACCTAACCAAACAAATGGTCTTTTGAAGAGTGCGTAAACAGCAAAATAAAGCAGGCACCCGGCTAAACCGCCAAGGTAATACCACGTTAAGACCGAGTAATCCGAGAGGGCTGCAGTATTGTTGAGGATCCCCTTACCGATTCCTTTGCAAAGAATAATAAAAATGCAGTTAAAAACCAGTGTCAGGTAGATTCTTTGGTGAAAAACCGGTGCGTCGACGCAAGAAATTGTGGTGGTAGTCGGCAAACACCCCTTATTGAAAAATACGATTGTACCCAATGCAACAACCATCAATATGGCCGATAACAGCCAATCGCCGGTATCTTGAAGATATTCCCCGGCGTTTCCTTCCTGAAAAAGAGAAATTAGGTTAATCAACACATTGCTACCAACGACCGTATACAACTTTTCCGTATTATTTAAAGAAAAAATAAACGGCATAAGAATACTCATGTTGACGCAGCCAAGGGCTATTCCGATGGTGACGATATAAAATTTTTCCACCTGCACATTTTGCGTGAACTGAAACAGGAAAAAACCGATAATTGCTGTCGCCGCCGCAAGTTGCGTTGCTTTGATAAACCATGTTTTTTGAACAAAAAATATACACACCGCTGAGGAAATTATAGTGACGGCGTGAAGCAAACCACGAGAGTCGACACTGAAACCATTTGCCGCGAATGGAGAGGCCGTCCACCAAGAGTTGAAGGATATGACCCACGCATAGTATATAACCCATAAAAAAATGTAGGAAAAATTACGACTTCGAATCCCCTTCATACTAACCACACGGTCGTTTTCGGGTAGATGTGATTTTAACGTGTTTAGGGGTATTTTAATTTCTGCCGTCTCGACACCTCCTTATTATATGCATATTTGCATCTTTACAAAGTGAAATTCGCCACAACGCACTAAACAGAACCCGCGCATTTCACAAGGCAGACCGCATTTTTTGGCATCGATATAATCATTCTCGGTTTAAGGGCAGTCGCAACCTGCTCCAGGTTATGCGTATCATCAAGCATAAAGATAGTGGATTTGACGCGCTCGAAACCGGAAACATTCAAGGCAACATCAATAGCCTCCTGCGAAAAGTTTGAAATTAAAACAGCTCCGTCGCTGCCGTCTGTTGCGGCAAGGGCATACACTTCTTGTGCTTTACATATTGACTGCGCCTGTGTGCCAAGCTGATACAATTGATTAAAGGCTTTAAAGGCGTAGAACGGCTTTTTCTTTAACACTTCAATCATTTTACCGTGTATGACGGGTTGCCCCGCTTCAAAAAGACCACAGTATGAATGTTGAAAAGGTGTTTGCGCGTCATAGTAGGCGGCGATGTCACAAGGCGAATTTTGAAGTTCGATAAGGGTGCCGGCACAGTGGGCTGCCCCCATGAGCGACGAAATAACCTTGTAACTTTCGGCAATGTTATCCCAACTCTTCACGTAGTTCCATTCGTCATATATGCTTTGTGTTTCATGGTAGCCATATTTTTTTAGGTAGTTGTCAATGACACGTGCGTTGGCCGAGCTTGCCTTTGGGTCAACCTCATAACCGTGCCACGAAAAAAAGTCCAAGGGGGCACGTTCCCCACTCGTTAGAACATCAAAAAAATGCTCAATAAATTCATGTGCAGCTGCATGTGTGACGGCAGGACCGCCGATTTTTAAGTTCGGAAAGCACTTTTTGAGATGTGTTGCCGCGACTTTGTAAAAATCAGCATAAGCGCGCCAATCACCCGCCCAGCACTGTGCCCCCAAATCAGGCTCGTTCCAAATTTCCCAATACTCGATATTCATGTGAAAACCGTCTGCCCAACCCTCGTTGTAATGACGAATGATATGCTCGGCAATTTCCGCCCACTTTTGATAATCCTCGGGTGGATAAACATGCAACTTTATCGGCGCGTGTTCAATGGTTTGTCCCAAGCGATAGATGATTTTTGCCGGTGTCTCCAAAATAGCTTTGAGGTATTCATCCGTAAAAGTAAAGTTATAGGATTTTGGGTCATCGGCCGGCAAAGAGAAGTTTTTAAAAACACATGAAATATCAACAAACTCTCCCGCTCCATAGGGGTACTCCGAATCATGCAAGCGTGAAAAAGGGAAGCCCGCCTCTTTAAAATGCTCGGTTGCGTCAAATTGAAAGTGACCGGTAACCGGCCCATTGTTCACCCCGTGAACAGGCTTCATAGCACCGATTAATTTTGCAAAATCAACACCGACAGATAGCATTATCATAACCCCTTTTGATAAATTCTTATTACATCTTTATGTTTACGCCCAGGGTTTGAGTATCAAAATATATTTCTCTTGCAAAGCATACCACAACCATTGCAAAAAATCCAAAGTTTTCTCAAAGTAAAATAGGTGTAGAGAAAACCTGTTTCGTATGTTATACTTTATCTCGAAAGTAGGTGCTGTGTGTGAAAAACGTAAAAATTGAAGTTGATAAAGCACATAAAATATTCCCGATGATTGTTTTCGTTGCAGGTGTCGTCCTGTTTACACTCCAGTGGGTAACAAGGCTCAATAAGACGGCCGTCGTCGCTATCGGCTATTGCTGTGTTGTTTCGGCCTTGCTTTTCCTAGGTCTTTTGATCAAGAAAAAACTGTATGCCTGGATGCTTGGCGGCTATGTTACCGCTATAACCGGTGTACTCGGTTACTTCATTGTGTACGGTGCCGACGCCGGCTTTGGCGGGGTTCCACGGGGCTTGCAGGGTTTTCAACGACGGCACACAAGCTTTTTACAGGTAACGGGAATTTCTTCACACGTCTTACCGGTAATTTCTTGATTGCCTTGCCCGTCATTCTTGTTATCCTTGCGCTCTTCTTTATTGTCAAAAAAATCGACAAGAAACAAGCTTTGCAAAAAGCATTGTCCTTCGTGATGAGCTTTATCCTTATTCTGACAACCATTTCGTTTTTGTTAACCATGAATCTTCGCTCAACGCCCAACACAAAACGCCTGTGGGAGGGGCATGACGATTATTTGAAGACAGTAAACAAAAACAAAACGTCGGATTCTCCGAATGTTATTTTTATTCTTATGGATGATTTGGGCTATGGGGACATCTCCTTAAACGGCTCCATTTACGACACACCGAATATTGATTCAATCGGCGAAAACGGAGCGAAGTTCACTAATTTTTATGCAAGCTATTCCGTATGTTCCCCCTCGCGTTTTGCTGCACTGACGGGGCGTTACCCTTACAGAGGCTATGCGGACAATGTTCTTTACCCCACGGTTAATTCCACCAGCCGCTTTGCCTCCACCAGGCTTTTCAATTCCTTTGAAACGGGCAACAATGTCGACGGTTTGTTGGGCGACGAAATTACGATTGCCGAAACCTTACAGGCGGCGGGTTACAGCACCGGCTGCTTTGGCAAATGGCACCTTGGCGATTATGGCGAATACCTCCCCACCAACCAAGGTTTTGACTATTTTTACGGCTCGCATCATGTGAACGATATGGTTCCCTTCTACCACGCAAAAGAGGAAAACGGACAATACGAAATTGTGCACGGTACAGATGAACTGAAAGACCAGAGCAAAGCAACACGGTGGATTCACGATGAGCTTTCAGACTGGATAACGGAAAAATCGACAAAAGATGAACCATTTTTTGCTTACTATACGAGTCCCTGGCCCCATGCGCCCATTTTTGCGGGCGACGATTTTGACGGCGTTAGCGGCATGGGTACGTATGTAGACTGTGTAACGGAATTTGACCATTACCTGGGTGAGTTGTTCAAGACACTCGAAGATTTAGGTGAACTGGAAAACACGATTATCATGTTCTCCAGTGACAACGGCCCCGCTCTTGAGGGCTCCGTAAATGACCTGCGGGGCGGAAAATATACCGTCTATGAGGGTGGACAAAAAGTGCCCTTCCTCATTCGATGGGACGGCGGCAAACTATTTGAAACAGGCAGTAGCTTCGGGCAGTCCGCTACTTTGGTTGACCTTTTTCCAACACTAGTTGACCTTTGTGACATTACAAGCACGAGCAACACAGGTGCAGCTCTGCCAACGGACAGGGCAATCGACGGCGTGTCCATGCGCCCGATTTTGACCAATAACGCGGTCATACATACGCAAGAGCACCCCATCCTTTATATGAAAAGAGCAACACTCAGGTCCATTCAATACACCGTGCCAACCGCCGATGTTCTTGCGATGGATGAACATAAAAATTACAAGTACCCTGTACTCATGAACAACGATTTTATTACCTTTAAGTATTTCCAGAGAATTCAAAACGATAATTCAGCGTTTTTTGATAAATACAGAAAGAACTGGTTGCATATATTAACGGATGATAAAGGTGAAAACTACAATCGCACGCCTGTTTATCCGAGCATTTCCGAATCCATGAGCCTACAAATGGACGAAATTACGGCCGGCTTTAAGGCCAACCGCAGAGGAGTTATAAAATAATGCCCCCACTATCCATCATGATAAAGCCGGCATCAAGCCTATGCAATATGCGGTGCGAATACTGCTTCTACCACGATGTCGCAAGCGCCAGAGAAGAAGAAAACTTAGGGCTTATGGCAACGGCTACGGTGGAACATCTGATTGAAAAAGCCTTCCGCTTTGCCGACGGCGAAAGTGTGGCCTTTGCTTTCCAAGGCGGCGAACCGCTTTTGGCCGGCTTAAATTACTTCAAAAACTTTACAGCCACAGCGAAAAGGCTGAATATAAAAAATAGCACCATCCATTACGGGCTCCAAACAAATGGTCTGCTGGTAGATGAAAGCTGGGCAACATTTTTCAAACGCGAAAAGTTCCTCATCGGCTTGTCACTTGACGGCGATCAAAAAGCCAATAAATTCAGAATAGATGCCGAGGGTAAAAACAAATTCAACAAGACACTAAGCACAGCCCGCCTTTTGGAAAAAAATGAGGTTAATTTTAATATCCTTTGTGTACTGACAGGTTATTCTGCAATGAACATCGACAGGATTTACAAGTTTTTCAAGAGTAATAACTTTAAATACATTCAGTTTATCCCCTGCCTGAGGCCTTTTGGGGAGGATACACAAAGCACTCATTACATGACGGTAGACCAATACAAATTTTTCCTCATCCACGCCTTTAACGCTTATGTAAAGGACTATGTGACACATAACTACACAAGTGTTCGCCACTTTGACAACTGGGTACAGCTGTACTTGGGTAAGCCAACCGAGCAATGCGGCATGGGCGGGCACTGTACGCACCAGTTTGTTGTAGAAGGCAATGGCAATGTGTACCCCTGTGACTTCTACTGCCTGGACGAGTGGCTATTAGGGAACATCAATAGCTCGGATTTTGAAACCATGGCATATTCCGAAAAGGCAACGGCGTTTATAAAAGAAAGCTTGCCGGTGGATGAAAAATGCAAAGTATGCAAGTTTTATAAACTCTGCCGCGGCGGAGGCTGTAAAAGGACCCGCGCGGACACAGACTATTGCGAAGCATACCAAGCCTTCTTTTCCGCTTGCCTGCCCCTGTTTAGGGTGTTTATAAACGAGCGATAAAAACGGCGCTATTACATAAACGAATGTAAAAATGTAAAGAATATAAACGCGGCAGCTTCAAGAAGAAGCTGCCGCACTATTTTTAGTTGTTCATTGTTCGGTGTCACGATTAAACCACAATTCCAAAATACTTTTTCAGCACATCTTTTCTCATCGCTTGGTTTTCAATCGTCATTTTGTGCTTTCCGCTTTCGTCCCAGAAGGTTAGCTTGTCACCGGAGATGGAATGTTTGCCACCGAACTCGGTTTGCAGTGCCAGCATATCGCCTTTGTTAAAAGGAGAATCCGCGTGTTTTTCACAGTAAAAGGACGGCATAATGTAATCAATGTCCAGCTGTGGCTCCTGCGTGAAAGAGAAAAACCGATCCCAGACACCTTCAAAACACTGGCGCAAAACGGTACCTAAAAAGTCGTCCTTGGTGACTTTGTATTGCTCGTTCCCGATTTGTTGCACCTCATCGGTGTCAAGGCGAACCGGGTAAATGGGGTTTATCATCCCAACGCCAACGTCGCATAGGAATAACCCGTTACGGCACTGCACTTGCAGGACCCGATGCCTGCGCATTGGGATTTGGCTTTCGCCTTTTAAAAACCTTGCCATGCAGTCGCGCACATCAAAGCCAAGCTCGCGCAAAAGCGCGCCAAGAGCGCCGTTGAGTTCAAAACAGTAGCCGCCTCTCCCCGCGACAACGATTTTTTCGTATAAACTTTCACTATCCAACTTTATAGGTATGCCCGCCACAATGTCCAAATTTTCATATGGGACACTCGTCATATGGCAATACTGGAGTTTTTTTAATGTTTCATAGTCGTGAGAAATCGTGCCGTCAAAGCCAATTCTTTTTAAGTATTTAGAAGTATCCATCTATCTGCTCCCGATCATATTTTTCATGTTTTTGTACTGTACTATTGCAATTTTGAAATGGTCTCCCCGCTGCCGGACAATAAGAACTGTGGGTAACGCTCGTCGCTAAAAACCGTTGGTCGGTCAAAGTCGACAAGCCAAAAAAGGAAGTCGGAATACTCGGAGGCGTAACTGCATGCCACGTGTCCCCCGTCTTTAACAAACCAAGTGGAATCCGGGAACAGGCAGGTGGCGGCATCTATCACCCTGTCCGGCGAAAGGAAGGCCGGGTTCGATGGGATATAATCCGCCCCAAGGGTTGTGCCGTAATGGGCAACCTTCGCGCCGCCGGATACCAAGGCCGTTTCCAGCCCGCCGTCGCTGTTTGCCAAGGCTCTTTCATACAGCGGCATTGCCGGGCTGTTGTAGTTGGCGACAACTGCAATTTGAACGCCGTTTGCGGCGGCATCTTTCAGCAAGGCATCCCGCTGTGTCACCATTACTTGGAGCTCTCGGGAAAGCGCAATAATGCCCGCATACTCCTCTTCATGACCACCAAACATATACTGAATTGCCTCGTCATAGTCTTCGGGCAGCACCAGTGACCACCACACCGGCATGGTGCCAAGCGTATCACGAATAAAGCCGTCATAGACATTGTCCTTGTGTTCTTCAATCACTTGCCCGGCAAAAGAGCCGGCAAGACGAAAGAGACCTGTCCTCTTCATCGTTTTTAAGGCAAAATTC
This sequence comes from uncultured Eubacteriales bacterium, assembly GCA_964568955.1. Lineage (GTDB taxonomy): Bacteria > Bacillota > Clostridia > Oscillospirales > Acutalibacteraceae > UBA1447. The sequence continues at coordinate 10,069 of CAZMSM010000021.1, forward strand.
AGCAGGGCGTTCCCACCGGCTTTATCCTCTAAAAAATTGTACAGCGCAATATCGGACACGTCCACTCTGCCGCAAAACAGGTCGGAAACCATATAGAGGCCATAAAAAGTTGAAGACAAGAACACACATGTATTAATTTTTTCATACCCATATTTTGACAGGTAGGCAACCGCTTCAATTCCGCCCATGCTCGCGCAGACAAGGTTCACTTTCGCTGTCCCACGCTCCCTTGTCGCTCGGGTGACCATTTCGTTTATTTCGTCACAAATATCCAGCGGATTCAACCGCCAGTCATATGTAAAGTAGTAGACATTATCCGCACCGTATCTTTCCACAGCGGACTTTACAATCCCCTCTTCCGCACCCCTTCCACCACCGGTGATCAATTCTTCGGTATAATTGGCGGCACTTAAGGGGTAACGGTTAAGCCCCAAGTCATACACGGACGCGCCGTTTTTGTCACAGCTGAGTTTGCCAAGGATGCTGTCGGCATAATCGAGCAGGCTATCCACAGCCCGCTCAACGCTACCATGCACAATGCCCGCCCCTGCGGCTTTAAGCAAGGCCATAACAATGCCACCGGCTGTAATCGCTTCCACTGCGGGGGCTTGTTGCGGCGTGCCATAATCCGTAGACATCGCGCCGAAATCAACCCCTCGTATCAGAATAAAAGGATAGCTGCCCCCGTCCACAGTGAGGGGGGCGGCATTCACACCTGCCGCCGAAATACCCGGGGCAAATATTACAGTGCAAAAAATGCAGCAAGAAAGAAAAACAGACAGTACTTTTTTCATAAGGGAACGCCTCCAATTCAATTAAATTATGCTTGTTAGCAAAGATTATAACAAGTTTTATAGCACATTACAACTCATCGGCATTGTGCCGAGGAAACCGGTGCCAAACGGATGCCAAACGGATGTCAAAACGTTGAAATAAGTGTTAAAAATGATTATTTGTCATTGATAACAAGGCCCTGATATGTTAATATAGTGGTGTCGTTTCCATGCGAATTGAATAAAAAAGGAGACTGAACGATGAACGACAGATTTACGTCCAGAATAGTATCGTTGGTCATCACATTGCTGTATTTTTTTTCATCCGTCACGGGCTTTTCAATCGGCAAAAAAGACCCTGACCCGACACTCGAACCACCTTTGTGGCCGGCATGGGTTCACACCCACTGGGTGTGGGAAAATTCGGGTACACAGGACACGATTCACGCGGTTGTAAGCGGTTATGTAGAGCACGATATCCCCGTGGGCGCTATTATTATTGACAACCCTTGGTCGACGGAAATCGGCACCTTTATCCCCGACCCTGCGCTCTACCCCGACTTGGAAGAGCAAATCGAAATGTACCACGATAGGGGCATTAAGGTGATGCTGTGGTCCACTTGTATGATAAATGAAGGCTCGCCCACCTTTGAAGAAGGCAAGGCGAAAGGATATTTTGTCAGCAGCGGCAAAACCATCAAATGGTGGAACGGCAAAGGTGCATTTTTGGATTATACCAACCCGGAAGCTGTCGAATGGTGGCACCGGCAAATGGATATTGTGCTGGATATGGGTATTGACGGCTGGAAGGTGGACGGAGCAGACCCCTATATTATGCTCATGATCCCCGCTACAGGGCAAAACGACAATCATATCACTTGGAAAGAGTACAGGGACCTTTTCTATCGCGATTTTTTCGAGTACACGCGTGAAAAACTGGGGAAGGACAGAGTCATTTCCGTACGCCCCGTGAACGACCCGCTGTTAAGGGCAGGGTTGCCCATTGTTTTCACCGACCGCGACATCAACTTTGCCGGCTGGGTGGGCGACAATGACAATGACTGGGGCGGTTTGCGCCACGCGCTTAACGACATGCTATCCTCCTCACGGTTCAACTTTGTCAGCTACGGTTCGGACATCGGCGGCTTTAGGGGTGGCGACGAAAAGCACAAAGATGTCTTTATCCGATGGGCGCAACTCGGTGCCTTTTGCCCCGTGATGGAAAACGGCGGCAGTGGAGAACATAGGCCTTGGATGTATGATGAAGAAACCACGGATATATACCGAAAGTTCGCCCATCTGCACACTGCCCTGATACCCTATATCTATAGTCAGGCGGCCTATTCGTATGAGCTTGTCAAACCAACCATGCGCCCGCAGCTTGGCACATACCAATACCTCCTCGGTGAGAACATCCTGGTAGCCCCTATGTTTGAGGAAGGGAACGAACGCACGGTGGTCTTCCCAAAGGGTGAATGGATTTATATGTTTGACGAAGCACAAACCTTTAAAGCAGGCATCAAAAAGCTCACTTTTGAACCGGACGAGTTCCCGGTCTTTATCCGCAAGGGCGCCATTATCCCCATGAACATCACCAATGCCGAAACAGGCTTTGGCAGTGCACTTTGTGCTGATTACACAACCCTTGCGATATACCCCGAACAAGGGAAAAAGAAGTTCGGCTTGTATGAGGAAAACGAAAAAGGCGCCCTAATCTCCTACGCTAAAAACGAAAGCTCACTGCGTATAACCTGCACCCCTACAAAAAGGTCCTTGTTATTGCGCGTGTATGGGGAACCCGCCCCCGCGTCCGTCCGGTCGGATACCGGTTCAGCACTCGCGCAGGCGTCGTCCATGGCAGAACTCACAGCCCTTTCAACAGGCTATTTTATTGATGGTGACACAACATGGATTGCCCTTAAAGATGCCCTTGCAGGGAGTGAAGTTCAGGTGAGGTACTGAGTTTTCTTCACACGGTCTCCAAATGAGCCTATCGGCTCGACACTATAAATCTGCTGTCATAATAATTTTTGAACAATAAAGGAGTATGATGAAAATGACAAAAATGCTAGACGAAATCTTTCAACAACCCGCCGTATTGGGTGGCATTGAAAGTGCGAACAAAGAGACCCTGACCGCTTTGGTTGAAGAACTTAACGCGCGCAAAATAAGCCATGCGCTTCTTGCGGCAAGGGGTTCAAGCGACCATGCCGCTATTTACGGCAAATACCTTTTAGGTGTCTACAAAGGTGTTGTCAGCGGGCTTGCGACGCCCTCGGTTATTACCTCCTACGGCAGCGAACCGGATATGTCGCAGGACCTCGTTATCGGTATTTCTCAGTCCGGTAAAGCAGCGGACGCCATTGCCGTTCTTGAAGCCGCCAAAAAGCAAGGAGGCATTACCGTCGCGATAACGAATGATATGGATTCGCCCCTTGCAAAAAATGCAAAATACCATCTCTATTGTAACGCAGGGCTTGAGGAAAGCGTTGCCGCAACAAAGACCTTCGCCGCACAACTGTATCTGCTGGCCCTGCTCACAGCGTATTGGAGTGCAAACGACCAACTGCTTGAAAGTTTGCGCAAACTGCCGGAGTCACTAAAGGGATCCATTGATTCTATCAACGCACAAGCGGCAAGCAGTGTGGCACGGTACCGTTACATAACCGATGGTTTTGTTTTGGCCCGCGGCTTTTGCTACCCCATTGCAATGGAAATGGCCCTTAAAGTACAGGAAACTTGCTATATAAAGATGCAAGGCCACGCCATCTCCGATTTTTATCACGGCCCCATGGCACAAGTAACACCGGATGTCCCCGTAATCGTCATCGCTCCGACAGGCAAGTCCTTTAAAGATGCCGAGGAAGTCATTGAAAAGATAACCGCCATCGGCTCACAAATCTTGGTCATAACCGATGACAAGGCCTTGGCGGAAAAGCATGAGCATTCCGTACTGCTACCCACCATTGATTCAGAGCCTGCTTCGGCATTATTGTACACGGTTTTTGCCCAATGCTTTGCGCAAAGCCTGTCTATTTCTAAAGGCTTAAACCCCGACAGCCCGAGGCTGTTAAAGAAAGTCACAATAACAAAATAAGCAAACAGGTGAATAGGATGAAGTTAACTAACCAAAACGCAGAAATTTTTGTGCCCGACAAGAGCCCTGTTGAAACGGCGCTTGCCAGAACCACCGCACTGTGTATCACGGCGCATCAGGATGACATTGAGATTATGGCTTTCGGGCCGATTGTTGAATGCTTTGCCAAGGACGGCAAGTGGTTCACGGGTGTTGTGGTAACCGACGGCGCCGGCTCCCCTCGAAGTGGTGTATATGAAAAATTCACGGACGAACAAATGAAAACCGTGCGTGTACAGGAGCAAAAAACGGCGGCATCCATCGGTCAATACTCCGCACAGGTTCTGATGGATTACAAAAGTGCCCGGGTGAAAGACCCCCACAACGAAGAATTGGTCAAAGAGCTCGCACAGCTTATCAAAGAATGCCAACCGGACGCTATTTACACCCACAATTTAGCAGATAAGCATGACACCCATGTTGCGGTTGCCCTGCGTGTGATAAGCGCTGTACGCTCCTTACCTGTTGCAGACAGACCCAAAAAGGTTTATTCCCTCGAAGTCTGGCGCGGGTTGGACTGGTTGTGTGATGAGGACAAGGCTGTTTTCGACACCTCCGCGCACACCAATTTAGCCGCAGCCTTACTGGGGGTGCATGACTCACAGATAGCCGGCGGCAAACGGTATGATTTGGCAACCTTGGGCAGGAGAAACGCGAACGCGACATTCTTCGCAAGCCACGATGTTGACGCAAGCGACAGCGTAACCTACGGGCTGGACATAACGGATTTGGTGCACGACGAAAAGTTAAGCCCCGTCGAGTTCATAGCGGGATTTATTGATCGATTTAAAGATGAGATAACAACAAGAATTGAGAGGGTCGCCGAGTGAATTTATTTGGAATTGATTTTGACATACAGAACAAGCCTGTGCTTGACGAAACCTTTATCCCGCTTTCAAAGTTCCACAAAGCCTTCCTACAAACGGCAAAACAGCCCTTGTGCGTAGCTGTTGAAAGGGACCGGGGGTTGACCGCGGTTTTTGAAACCTTTATTCACGGCACGACGGACAGGTTCGATGCCGACTGTTATTATGTTGAACGCTTGGTAAAGACACTGCTGTGGACAAAGGGCGGCTATCGGATTATGATATGCGGCAACGAAAAAGTAGCTCAGTACATCAAAACCGCTTACAGCAGTGGCGGCAAACGAGCTTTTGACGCCGAGTTTATGTCGGTCGTGTATGAAAATAAGTTTGAGGTGCAAAGCCTGCCTTATGAAGTAAAGCCCGCTGAACATCACCAACCCAAGTCCCTTGGTAGGCACTTGGACGGTTGCCGTATTGGCTTTGATGCCGGTGGCAGTGACAGAAAAGTTTCCGCAGTGATAGACGGCAAGGCCGTTTTCAGTGAGGAAGTCGTTTGGCACCCCAAAACCAACACCGACCCGGATTATCATTTTAACGGCATCGTTGATGCTTTCAAATCGGCGGCGGCAAAAATGCCGCGCGTGGATGCTATCGGTATCAGCTCCGCGGGGATCTATATCAACAACAGGACAATGGTAGCCTCTTTGTTCCTCAAAGTCCCCAAAGACGCTTTTGATGCAAAAGTCAAAAATATTTACGCAAGAGCCGCCAAGGAAATTGGCGAAAACATCCCCATCGAAGTTGCAAACGACGGCGACGTCACAGCCTTAGCGGGTGCCATGGACTTGAACGAAAACCGCATCCTCGGTATCGCCATGGGGACAAGCGAAGCGGGCGGATATGTGGACAAAGACGGCAACATCACCGGTTGGCTCAACGAACTGGCTTTTGTGCCGGTGGACGCACAAGACGGCGCAATGGTAGACGAATGGTCGGGCGACATCGGCTGCGGGGTCAAATATTTTTCTCAAGATGCAGTCATTAAACTGGCGCCAAAGGCAGGTATCGTGCTGGACGAATCACTCAGCCCTGCGGAAAAGTTGGCCATTGTGCAAGAACGCGTCCTTGCGGGCGACAAAAAGACACTCGAAATATTTGAAACCATCGGCTGTTACCTGGGTCACGCCATCAGCCTGTATGCGGAAATTTATGACATCGGGCATTTGCTGCTCTTAGGCCGAGTGATGTCAGGCGACGGTGGTCATGCCATTATTGACACCGCAAGCCATGTGCTCCAAACCGAATACCCGGCGCTTTATGAAACCATCAAGCTTCATCTGCCGGAGGAATCAAACAGAAGGGTCGGCCAAAGTGTTGCGGCGGCAAGCCTGCCCACGCTGAAATAAGAAGACTCCCCTTTGACACCTAAAGCAAAGACCGCATTTTTTAAAAAATGCGGTCTTTTTATTCTCTTAAAAAGATTGTTTGGTTAAAACGCTCTAACCCCTGTGAGTTCTTCAAATGTTACTGTGCCTTCTGCAATCGCCTTTTGCCGCAGTGCAGTATACAACTCTGCAAAGGTTGCCTGCATATATGGCATAAGGAAGAGAAAGCCGATGCCACAACTCATGAGGCTGAGTATAGACCAGCCGATAAAGCTAAGCCCGAGCAGAAAAATATCCAGCTTTTGGCCTTGTGTCATTTCGCGTGAAATTTCCAGCGCACGGGCGGAGTCCATATGAGGGTTTTCCGCCAAAATATATTCTACCATATAATACTCATATGTTTTAATGATACCCGGGATAATAAACAGCAAACTCCAAAGGAAGATATACAGGTTTTTCAAAAAGACAACCTTGACCACATTCAAATACCCCGCTTGAAAGCCGGAAAAGAGCGTGCCCATATCCCCTTGTTTCAACCTGTTCTGCAGGTAAAACCTGCTTTGCCCCACCGTAATCGGTGCAGAAACAAAAATCCCAAAAATGACGCCGGATGCCGCAGCCAGAAAAAAGAGAATAAGCAACACACCTGAAACTTCTGCATTATTGGTGAAGAAATCCTTCATTTTTTCAACATCGCCGCTTCCCGCGTTGATAGTGCCGGTAAAATACGATGTACCAAGGCTCGGCGAACCACCGGAAAGCATCCCCGCAATAAGGCTGACGACAATGGCGATACCGTAGCGGGTGTTGAGTGCTAGTTTGGCATTTGATTTGAGTTGTGCGCTTGTCCACATAATAACCCTTTCCCCCTCTTGTCCTATTCATAAATCTGATTATTATTATCCCACAATACAAGCTTATTTACAAGATGCAAAGAGCATGATGTGGGGAAACACCGGAGCCGAAAATTCGCGCACAGTTGTTGACATTGCGTTTATACAGAATATAATAGTATTGTCAGAAAAAATCTTAGGACAGGAGACAACAGCTTATGTCAAACGCAACAATTAACCCGCTAAACGGTTTCGGCGGTAAAATTATTTGTAGCGAAGGTCCCGCCTTTGTCGAAACGATTGATGCGCCGGGCGGTGACTTGTATGCCATTCATTTGACCGGTACCCCTTATGAAATGGGGCGGCAATACGGGTTGATGCTGGGCCACAAAATTGTTGAATGCATCAAGCTTACAACGGCCATGCTCAGCGAAGCCGGGCTGCCCGAAAAAATGATACAACCGCTCGTCAAAAAAGCATGGTCACGCTATGCAAAAAATGTCCCTGCAGTCTATTTGCAAGAGCTTAACGGTATTGTTGACGGTGCGACGCAGGCGGGTGTCGCCTTGACACTCGATAGGATGCAAACGCTCGCGGCCATCCCGGAACTGACGAGCTACTGGCGCATGGAAGAAATGATTGGGCAACTTTTAAGCGAAGAAGACGAAAAAGCGGATATAACACCGGTTTGGGAAGGCAAGGAACGTGGGCCAACGCCCATTCACTGTAGCGCCTTTATGGCCTGGGGGAACCGATGTGAGGACGGCAACCTTTTCGGTTGCCGCAACTTGGATTGGTCGAGTGACATCGGCATGGCCGCATTTAAAGCGGTTACGGTTTTCCACCCGGTGGACGAAAACGGTCACCACGGTATCCCTTGTGCGACTTTCGGCTATATCGGTATGCTCGGCTGTATGGCCGGCATCAATGCCGAAGGTATTGTGCTCAGCGAAATCGGCGCCTTTAATGTAAGGGAAACCTTTGACGGCAGACCCTGGCACTATGTGTTCCGTGAGGTGCTGGATGGGGCAAGAAACGCTGACGAAGCGGTGGCTATCTTCAACAAAGGCAACTATATTCAGGGCTACTGTTTTGCTGCCGGCTGGGGTGACCCACGACGCAAAGGCATGCCGGCGCATGCGCCGAAAGGGTTTTCCGTTGAAGTAGATGGCGAAAACATAGCCGTGTTGTACGACAACGACCCCAAGGAACGAGACGCGGTCTGCGTTGACACAAAAGGGGAAATATTATTGTTCGACGGCAAGCCGGTTTATTACGGAATGCCGCTTGAAAACGCCGTTTGCCGTGCGGACATCGCGTTTTCCAAAAGTGTACGCAGCGGTCAGTATGCCGACAAAGGCCCTGCGGGCGAAAACAATTCCGGTAACGCCAAGCAAGGCAGAACATGGCGGGAACTGTATGTACCGATTTCCAACATGATTAAGGCAATCAATGAGGGGGAAGCGTTTGACGCGCCCAAAAAAGAGCTTTGGCACTTTGCGGCGGGCAAACCCCGCCCCATGACACGCGAGGATGCCTTAACCGTATGCAAAATGGCAGGCGATAACAAAGATAACGTGATGAGCATTTTTTACGACGCGACCAACCTGCACGCGGGCGTGGCCTTTGAAGCGGGCAGCGGTGAAAGCTGGCAGTCCGCATCCCAAGCGGGCTATGTAATGTTCGATTTTGCCAAGGTTTTTTAGTCTCGTCCAAAATAGCAGCAGTCATGTCACCCCTTCGTAATTCGCTTTTGCTGTGAAAATATGCTGTGTGTGCTCGTGATAAAGAGAAGGAAATTTGACATAGTTCGTGTCAAATCCCCGCCTCTTTTTTTGCCTTTTACGCGTTATCTCCTAAGCTATTCGTTTAACCGGCAATCCACTCTTTTGTTGTTTTTTTGCCCACATCTTGTGCCCATGCGTCTTCTTGGTTTTCTTTCGCAACGGCCAGCATTAGTTTAATGCGGTTTTCTTGGTTCACGGCGGTTGCACCGGGGTCATAGTCAATGGGGACGATATTGGAGTTCGGCTGTAACTCTCTGATTTTTTTGATCATACCCTTGCCGACAATATGGTTTGGCAGGCAACCGAACGGCTGTGTGCACACGATGTTGCTGTAACCGCTTTCAATCAGTTCCATCATTTCGGCTGTCAACAACCAGCCTTCGCCCATTTTAGTGCCCAAGCCAATAAACCCGCCAACGAGGCTCTTTAAATGGCTATAGGGCTCCGGAACCGTAAAGTCACCGTAGGCATCGGCCGCGCTCCTGAAGGCACCTTCCAGCTTCGTCATGTACCACATGACCACCTTCATCGCTGCTTTTTTAAGTCGGCTCCCGCCGTAAAGATTGATGTCCTCAAGGCGATTGTCGGTTTTAAACAAGATAAAGTTTAACAGACCCGGTATCATATATTCACAGTCCTGTGAGGTCAAAAAAGCCTCCAGATTGTTGTTGCCAAGGGGAGAATATTTTACATATATTTCGCCGACAATGCCGACTTTGACTTTGGGCGTTTTTTTCACAGGAATATCGGCAAAACTCTTTGTGATTTCGCGAAGTTTGCTTTTGAGTTTTCGGTAGGAATAGCCGCTGTTTTTGTCAAACATCGCGGTCAGTTTTTCAATCCATTGGTCAACAAGACGGTTGGCGTCCCCGGGGTTTAACTCATAGGGTGCCACTTGATTTTTTAAAAGCATCAGCAAATCACCGTATACGAGGGTCGCGAGCATCTTCATACCCATCGTCAGACCAATTTCAAAACCGCTGTTCTTTTCCAACCCCGAAAGATTCAGGGAAATGACGGGTACGTGAGCAAGGTCGGCTTTCTTTAGGGCTTTCCTGAGTAAATGGATGTAATTGGATGCCCGACAGCCGCCGCCTGTTTGCGTTATCAGTACAGCTGTTTTTGCTATGTCGTACTTGCCGCTTTTCAAGGCCTCAATCAGCTGACCGATGACAAGAAGAGCCGGGTAGCAAGTGTCGTTATGCACATACTTTAGCCCCACATCAACAATGGAACGGCCGTTATTTTGGAGCAGTTCTATATTATAGCCATAATGAGGGAATATGTTTTTCAAAAGCTTGAAATGGATGTCGGCCATATTGGGAATCAAAATGGTGTAATCTTTTTTCATTTCCAAGGTAAACTCGATACGCTCTTGATCGTCTTTATCTAATTTATCCAATTTATCCATATTGCACCCTCCTTTATTGTTCTATAGCAGCGAAGAGGCTCCTGAGCCTGATTTTCACGGCCGCTAAATTTGTAATTTCGTCAATTTTTATTTGGGTATAAATCTTGCCGCTGCTTTCAATAATGCTACGGCATTCGTCCGTGGTGATGGCGTCAACACCACAGCCGAACGAAACCAACTGGACAAGATTAAACTTGTTATCGCCGGAATCCGATATATGTTTTGCGGCCGCATACAGCCTTGAATGGTAGGTCCACTGATTTAACACCTTGGTTGGAAATTTTTCGACCAAAGGGCTGATGGCATCTTCACTCACCAAAACGGCACCGCACTCGCAAATCAGTTTATCTATTCCGTGATTAATTTCTTCATCCAAATGATAGGGTCTGCCGGCCAGTACAATGACTTGAAGATTGTTGTGTTTGGCAACTTTGAGCAATTGAGTGCCGTGGTCACGAATTCGGTTCATGTTTTGATAATAAGTCGTATACGCTTTTTCGGTAGCTTGTTTGACCCGGTCCAACTTAATGTTTTTAAAGTTTTCACGAAGAAGGGCGTAAATCTTTTTTACAAAATCGTCCTTTCTATGCAAACCTAAATTGGCGCATATAAAGTTGACGTCGCGGATTGACGGTATATTTGAGCGTATAACCTCCGGATAATAGGCGACAACGGGGCAGTTGTAGTGGTTGTCCCCCAATCCTTCGTCAAGATAGTAGGTCATGCAGGGGTAAAATATAGTTTTAACCCCCATGTCAATAAGGGCCTCAATATGGCCATGCAAGATTTTCGCCGGGTAGCATACCGTGTCGGATGGGATTGTGTGCTGGCCCGAAAGATAAAGTTCCCTTGTTGACTTGGGCGAAGCAACCACTTGAAAGCCAAGGTGTGTGAAAAAAGCATGCCAAAAGGGGTAAAGTTCATACATGTTTAAACCGATAGGAATCCCAATTTTTTCTCTGCCGTCATCGATGCTTTTACATTCGTCCAACAATGATTTTTTAAAATCATAGATGTTATAAGTCACTTCGGTTTTTTTTGAATTTGGGAAACTGCAACGGTTGCCACCTATATATCTCCCCGAATTGTTGAATGTATTAATAGTGAGCTTGCACCGGTTGGAACAGCCCTGGCATACCGACGTTTTGACTTGATGGCTAAAGTTTTTCAATTCTTCAAGTGTCGAGATGCTGCTGAGCTTTTTGCCACTTTTTTTGGAATAAATTGCCGCTCCGTAGGCACCCATGAGCCCGGCAATCTCGGGCCGGACAACTTCACGTTCAATCTCTTTTTCGAAAGCGCGCAGCACGGCATCGTTTAAAAATGTCCCACCTTGGACGACAATATTTTCGCCGAGTTCGTCGGCACCGGTCGCGCGGATTACTTTGTAAAGTGCATTTTTAACAATACTTACGGAAAGACCGGCGGAGATATTCTCAATGGTAGCCCCATCCTTTTGCGCTTGCTTGACAGAAGAATTCATAAAAACGGTACAACGCGAACCGAGGTCGACCGGTTTATCGGCAAACAGTCCGAGTTTTGAAAAATCGGCAATCGAATAGTCCCACGCGCTGGCAAAGGTTTGTAAAAAGGAGCCGCAACCGGACGAACAGGCCTCGTTCAAAAAGATGTTATCAATGGCTTTGTTTTTAATTTTAAAACACTTAATGTCTTGCCCACCGATGTCAATAATAAAATCGACATTCGGCCTGAATTTTTTGGCCGCGGTAAAGTGGGCGATTGTTTCGACAACGCCACAATCGATGTCGAATGCTTTTTTGACAATCTCTTCCCCATACCCTGTAACGGCAGAGGAAACGATTTTTGCGTTTGGATTGTTTTTATAAAAATTCATCAAAAAGTCTTTGATGATGGGCACCGGGTTGCCGTGGTTGGAGCTGTAAATGCTTGCAATGATTGCTTCGTTGTCGTCAATAACGACGGCTTTTACCGTCGTTGAGCCCGCATCTATGCCGACGAATGCTTGACCCGCATATCCTTTCGCTTGAGTGATTGCAACCGTGTTCTTTTTATGCCTGGCAAGGAAACGGTCGTATTCCTGCCGGTTCTCAAACAAGGGGGCACAGCTGAGGTAACCGTCTTTTGATTCAAAATTTCGAATTTTTTCGATTACCGCGGCCAAGTCGACCACTGAATCCGAACCGGAAACGGCCGCACCTAAGGCAACATAATACAAGGAGTTTTCGGGGCAAATGCCATCTATGCCGAGTATTGTATCAAAACTTTTTCTAAGGTTCGAAAGGAAGGACAAAGGTCCGCCGAGGTAAACGACCTTGCCTTTTATGTCCCTGCCCTGTGCAAGGCCGGCGACTGTTTGATTGACGACGGCTGCAAAAATACTTTCCGCAATATCGCTCTTTTTTGCCCCTTGATTCAATAGCGGCTGTATGTCGGATTTAGCGAACACGCCACACCTTGAGGCGATTGAATAGGTCATGCTCCCCTGCCCCGCAAGCGTGTTCATTTCATCAAGCGAAACATCCAGCAAGGAAACCATTTGGTCAATGAAGGCACCTGTCCCACCGGCACACGACCCGTTCATTCTGACCTCTGTGCCATTGCTAAGGAAAAGTATTTTTGCATCTTCCCCGCCGAGTTCAATAACAACGTCTGTTCCCGGCAGCAACATACCGACGGCTACTTTGGTAGCAAAAACCTCTTGGGAAAAAGACAGCCCCAGCTCGTTGGCTATCCCCATACCGGCCGAGCCGGAAATCACAATTGACGCATGCTTTATAAGCGGAAATTTTTCCGAAATATCGCTGAGCATCGTGCATGCTTTAGCGGATATCTTGGAAAAATGTCTTTCATAGGCTTTGTACATTATTTTGTTGTCACTATCAATGGCAACACATTTGAGTGTTGTTGACCCAATATCTAAACCGATTCGCATTATAATTTTATACCCCTTGCTTCTTGATTTTCTTGAACACTGTTACCCGGCAGAAACCATCGTTTCTTTTTCTGCCTTCGGGCTGATAATGTTGTAAGCATTTTGAACGACATCAATTTCGACATTTTTATTGTTGCCGCCAAACTCACCGTCGAGGGACCAGGGTATCGCTTGCTCTTGCAGCAAGGTAAACTTTGCTTTACCGGTTTTTATAATACGTATGTATCGCTCGTCGAACTTCTTTTTTGCAATACTAGCCAACATATCTTTCCACCCGGAAACGCTGCCGGGGTTTTTCCCGAGAAAGACTTCGAACATACCGTCGTTCAAGCAGACCTCATTTTCATCAAGCTTAATAATTTTGCCGATGCTGTAAGAGTTGGAGACCGAGCCTATCACGTATTCGCCCTCTTCGACGAAATCATCACATTCCACCCTCATGGGGATTGACCGAATGTCTTTGAACTCTTTTGCGGATTCATAAAAATAGGCAAATCGCCCTATCTTGTTTTTCAGTTTTTGAGAAGCGGCGTAGGAACACCTCGAAAACGCCCCAAAACTTGCAACATAGGTAAAATATTTGTCTCCATTGAATAAGCCGATGTCGTTGGGTAAAGGGTTACTATGGAACATTGTTTCAGCCGCGGCTTTGGCATGGGTTGAAATGCCGAATGCAACCGCAAGCTCGTTGGTTGTTCCCGATGGAATATAACCTATCAAGGGCATTTCGTTTAATTTCATCAGGCCGTTTAACATCTCGGAAAAAGTGCCGTCACCACCGCGGCAAACAACCAAGTCATAATCGCAGGCATGCTCTAAAGCAATTTCGCTCGCATGACCTTTACGGGTGGTTGTCATAACGGTAGGCGTGTAATTGTTGCGGCAAAACAAAGCGTCAATATCCTTGTAGACGTTTCGCGTTTTGTTTTTGCCCGAGCAAGGGTTCACAATTATTAAAGCTTTTTTATTCATCATCACATTTCACCTAACCTTTTTCACCGACTATATTGCGTTTTCCGGCTACGGCTTGATTTGCTTTATCTTGTTGCCTTTAACAAAAAAAACGTTTATTGCAAGGTCCATGAGGGCTTTATCATTATGTGAATCGGTATAAAAATTTTCGATCACCCTGCCGGGATAGCGTTTTTTGAAGGCGATCGCTTTGTTTTCGCGAAAACAAGCAAATGTTATTTTACCGATATCAAAATCCAGGGTCGTTCCAATATAGTTTTTGATGTCTAGCCGTTTGAAAATTTCGCGAAGTAAAACTTCCGGACTTGCGGATATGATTAAATCGTCCTCATGCTGCTGCGCCTTATAGAAAGGTTTGATTTTGTGCATTCGTTTGTCCCAAAACTTTGCCAGGTCGGCCTCATAGTTCGTAAGCCCTCGTATCAAGTCTTCGGTAAAGCCAAGATGTTCGGTAATCAAGCTTTCCATCGACACCTTGCCGAGTTTATACTTCCCAAGGTAGACCAGCACTTTGGGCATAAACTTTATTAGAAAAGGTTTTTTCTTAAGATAATAGAAAAACAGTTCAAACGGACTTTCCCCATCGTAAATCGTATTATCGAAATCATAAACGTTCATACCGGACTCCTTCACATAAAACAATCGTCGGTCAATCTTTAAGACTATAAGAAAACCATATTTTAAAGTTGTAAAGAGTAAGACTCCACTACAAACCCAAAATATGGTTATTAAAAACAGTACTGTGAAATAATAGCAATTAATTCTTAAATAAAGATGATTAAAATCTTAAAGTTATCTTAAGAAACAACAGGAACACGTACAACGCATAAATGCGTTTTCTCAAAGCGGATACAACAGATTGGTTGAAACCAAAAACTCCACCTGTAGGGCACGCATTTTATGCGTGCCGCGATAATGGTTACGGTAAGACTTGGTTCGTTTGGGCGGGGCAGAATCATATATTCTTGGTTTCGCAACGCATAAAATGCCTTCCCTACGGCAAAAAACTTGCCAAACCGCACCGCCACACACACGAAAAACAGGCAATGCAACTATACCCTCTTAAACTCCACTATAACTTTGAATTGGTCGGCGTTGACTTTGACTTTTAACTCTCCACCGCAGGCTCTTGTAAAATTTTCAGCTATGGACAGACCCAGGCCGATTCCATCATCTATTTTTAAGTGCTCAGCCCTTACAAATTTTTCCAACACGTCTTTCTCATTAAAGCGCATTTCATACGACGAGGTGTTTTGAACCACCAAAGATGCTTTTTTACCGATAACTTTGAGCGACACCCATATGGGTGTGCCGTTCAAAGAATATTTCAAAGCATTATCTAAGAGGTTTTGAAAAACCCTGTATATTTTATTGCCATCCGCACTTATAAAAACCGGGTTATCGGGCAAGTCCTTTTTAATTTCAAACCCACTTTTTTGAATTTTATCATCCATCTCGGCCAGCGCCTGATCAACCAGTTGCCCTAAATCCAGTTTTTCAAGGACAATACCACCGTTATCACTTGTGCTCAAGGTCAAATCGAACAAGTCCGATATAATACTTTTTAATCGCTCCGATTTATTTTTTAAAACTTCAACATAGCCTTTTGCATCGCTTGACAAGCTTTCTTCTTGTTCGAGTAATTCAACATACCCGATGATTGATGTAAGTGGCGTTTTCATGTCATGTGAGACATTGGTAATTAAATCTGCTTTCATTTTTTTTAAGATGTTTGCGTTTTCTTCCGCTATGTTCAGGCCGCTTCCGACTTTTGTTATTGTCCACAAGGTCAAGACGATGTATATAAACGCTCCCGTATAAACCAACAGTTCCGCTTTGCCCGATTCAAAGTAATCGGTGTACAAATTCTCGGTCCACAAATAATAGACAATCGCAACGATGTTAAAGCCGGAAACTAAAAATACGGCTAACATCGCCTCGATAAAGCTCTTGTTGAAATAAAGGGCTTTTTTGTTGTTCCTATAGACCCTTTTGCCGCCGAGGCGTTCGAGCATGATTAATCCGAACATACATAGAATAAATCCTGTAGCCGCAAAAAAAATCATCAATAATCCAATGGTATAGTCTGCATAGTAACTGTCGGCAATGGTGATGAATATTTGCAGTGGTGGATCACCTGTTTCCGGTTCAATAAAGCCTGTTCTCATTTGTTTTTTCGGGGTCGAATTCACTATTTCATCAACGGTCGTTAATGTTTTCAGGTCTCTCGGAACAAGGTTGTTATCTTGGTAAATAACATCGCTACCGTCGGCAACAAAAAATCGGTAGCCTTTGTTTAAATATTGGATGATGTCGTGACTGACTATTGCTTCGATAATCGCTTTTTCTTGATCGACACTCTTATATTTTTCGTCGACAACAACATGTTTTAACGCCTCCAGCTTCGATAAAAAATCCGATGTTTCGCCTTCGAAACTTTTTGTTCCATAAATTTCCATAAATTTTTCATCGGAGTCGGTATCGGAGCCGGTTCCGGAATAAACCCAGTTTTTCATATAACCGGCGGCTTTTTCAATAATGGTGACCGTCCAGCTTTCGGGAATTACTCGCGACGCATAATATTGTACGTCTTTAAAGTTCATAATGCTTTGCAGCAATAAAAACATCCCGACTATGAGAGAGATGAACGACAAAGCACGCAAACCGAACAAGCGATAATTAACCTTCGATTTTGTATCCAATGCCCCATACCACCTTTAGATATTTTGGTTCTTTTGGATTTATTTCTATCTTTTCCCGGATGTGACGAATGTGAACCATCACCGTGTTGCCCGTTGCAAAAGCATTTTCGTTCCAGACTTTACTGTAAATAGCATCTGTCGAAAACACCTGTCCTTTATTGATCATCAGCAGTTCTAAAATGTTATACTCGATGGCTGTGAGTTTAACGGGCTCGCCGTCAACTGTGATATTCTTGGATTTTTTGTTGAGTTGCAACCCGCCGATAATAATCGTGTCGTCATCTTGAGTTTGATTGCTTCCCAAAATCATAAACCGTCTTAACAAAGAGTTAACCCGTGCCAACAGTTCCATCGGGTTATAGGGCTTGATGATGTAATCATCGGCCCCTATGCCAAGGCCCAATATTTTATCGCTGTCGTCAAATTTTGCCGAGAGGATGATGATCGGAATATTATGTTGCTCCCTGATTTTTATAATAGTGGAAAGCCCGTCAAGCTTGGGCATCATGATATCCATCACGACCAAATTAATCCGGTTCACCGCAAGGCAATCAAGCGCTTCAAGACCATCATAGGCCTTAAAAACGGTATAACCCTCTCTTTCGAGTAGCTTTGCTATCGCAAATACAATTTCTCGGTCATCATCTACAACTAAAATATTTGATTTCATAAAAATCACACCTCATAAAAGAATAGGTCAATGATTGTCCGCATAACCGCATTCAAGCATATCCGCCTTGAAAAACTCAAACATATGCCTGCCCTCATCCGTCTTATAGCGCCCCACGGAGTCCTGGCGCATTTGGATTTTCGCCATCTTGATGCCCAAAAACGCTTCCAGCTGTGCTAAAACTATATCCTGTTGAAAAATCATATCTTCAAAACGGATTTTGGTGAGTTTGGCGGGTTGCGGGGTGGCTTTCATCAATTCCCGCTGGTACTTCCAGCTGATGGCACGTTTTTCGCGGATATCTTCCGTATGCGGGTAGTCGATATTGAAATTTTTAAGCTCATCTGTCACATGCCCGCCGAGTATGCAGTCCCTAGGGTCGCGTACCCAGTGAATATAGTATATATCCGGGAACATTTTTAAAATCCAAGGGTAACAAAGGGTGGTTTCCGGTATCTTCCAGCCTTTGTTCGGGGCATCGCTTGAGAGCACGGAACTTAAATAGTCTTCAATCAGGCGTTTGAATGCAGGGTCCGGGTCCATCGAAAGCACTTTG
The DNA here is from genome assembly GCA_964568955.1 of uncultured Eubacteriales bacterium. Taxonomy (GTDB): domain Bacteria; phylum Bacillota; class Clostridia; order Oscillospirales; family Acutalibacteraceae; genus UBA1447. Next base: position 28,014 of record CAZMSM010000021.1, read on the forward strand.
GAAAAATCCCAAGTCAAGTCCCCTTTGTAATCCACATATTGGCCAAAGACGCGGCAGGCCTCATACATACTTTCCGGCGGGACCAAATCCCACGAACTGTTAAGGGGGCTGCCCATAAACACGCCACTTTCCGCAAGGGTGTTGGATATGGCGCGCGTGCCGGAATGCCCGCGGCCGATTACGGTAATCATCATCATTTTTCTCCATCCCACGCAGCTGGTAAAATTCATGCTACGCTTGTAAGATATTTTTAGCTATGTAAAGGCTTTTAACTTTACATGGTGAGTTCCTGTCGAATCTTCGGTTTGTTAGACAATCCACGATGAATAACAGCTATTCTATCGAGCAAGTATATCATTATATAGTCTAATTTTCAATAAGCTGTTGACGCAAGGTTAAAAAAGCATTAGTATTAATTGGCTTGGCACACAATACCGACAATAAGGTGAATATATGGCAGAAATATTTAAACAAGACATCATTGAGACAGACAAACGAGCAGAATATCTGGGCCAACGTGGTGCTGTTATTTGGCTAACCGGGCTTTCCGGCTCAGGCAAATCCACCATTGCCTACTTAAGCGAAAAGTTGCTGCTCGAAGACGGGGTTTTCACCGCGGTTTTAGACGGCGATAATTTGCGTTTCGGGCTCAACGCCGATTTGGGCTTTACCCCAGCCGACCGAAACGAGAACATCCGACGAATTTCGCATGTCGCAGCACTTGTTGCGGCGAACAATGGGGTTGCAATTGTCAGCGCCATCTCCCCTTTTGCCGCTGACAGAAAAGCAGCCGAAAAAATAAGTTTTGCCGCCGGTGTGCCGTTTGTAGAAATATTTATAGACACGCCGCTTCACGAATGTATCAAAAGGGACACCAAGGGGCTTTACAAAAAAGCACTGAATGGCGAAATCAACAATTTTACAGGCATTTCATCCCCCTACGAAGTGCCCAAAGCGCCGGCAATGGTCATACACACACCGGACTGCTCTGCAGAGAAGGCGGCACGAAAGATTTATGATTACATCAACACGCTCGCATCCCTTGAAGCGATGACAAAAGCGGCGGCGGACATCGCCCTCGCGGCCGGTCAAGCTATAATGGATATTTATAACGGTGATTTTGATGTGGCGTATAAAGAGGATAAATCCCCCTTGACGGCGGCTGACCTTGCGGCCAATACGGTGATTTGTGATTTTTTAAAAGAGCGATACCCACAATATGCCATTCTCTCGGAGGAGTCGAAAGACGATGCCAAGCGGCGCGAAAACCCCGGGTGTTTTATTGTTGACCCGCTCGATGGCACCAAAGAGTTTGTCAAGCGCAACGGGGAGTTCACCGTTAACATTGCTTTTGCCTACCACGGTAAAAGTGTGATGGGCCTTGTATATGCCCCTGTTTTGGACAAGCTCTATTATGCGGCACAAGGGCTTGGTGCTTTTTGCCAAAGTGGCAGTCAAGACGGCTACTTTGCGCAGCAAAACCGAATTCATGTTACACATAAGAAAAGTAACCTGACCGTGATGGCAAGCCGTTCCCACGCCGGTGCGGAGCATAACGCCCTGTTGGAAAAGAACAAGGCAAAAATCGGTGATGTCGTTTCAATTGGGTCATCGTTAAAAGGGTGTTTGATTGCCCAAGGCAAGGCAGATATATATTACCGCACAGGCCTTACTTGCGAATGGGATACAGCCGCCATGCAATGTGTTGTTGAGCAAGCAGGCGGTGTTTTTATGCAGGGTGATGCCACACCGATGCGTTACAACCGCGAAAATGTTTTGAATGAAAAAGGTTTTTTCATCCTTAATAATATCGACAATAAATTTGACTAGGAGGGGTTCGCAACCAATGACACATCTCGAAAATCTCGAAAACAAGAGCATTCATATTCTGCGGGAAGCCTATAACCGTTTTGGCAACCTGTGCATGTTGTGGTCTATCGGCAAAGATTCGACCGTCATGCTAAGCCTTGCCCGTAAGGCGTTCTTCGGCCATGTGCCGTTTCCGCTGGTGCATATCGACACGCATTATAAAATCCCCGAAATGATTAGCTACCGCGACAATCTTGCCAAACAATGGCACTTGGATATGGTATACGGTGAAAATTCGGCGGCGCTCAGGGACAAGCTGACCTTCCCCGACGGCAACACGACACGCATTGAATGCTGTAAAAATCTCAAGACCCAGGCACTTCGCAACACCCTTTCCGGTGAATGGCCACGGTATAGGATAGACCACGGCAGCGGTCAATATAAAGTGGATAAAAACACCGAACCTTATACCGGGGTTATCGTTGGTATTCGTGCAGACGAGGAGGGCAGCCGCTCCAAAGAACGCTACTTTTCCCCTCGGGATAAAAATAACGACTGGGATGTGGGCGACCAGCCACCGGAGTTTTGGGGACAATACAAGACCGATTTTAAACCGGGCACACATGTGCGTATCCACCCCCTACTGGACTGGACAGAGCTTGATGTATGGGAATACATCCGCAAGGAAGCCGTGCCGGTTGTCCCCCTTTATTTTAACCAAGGCGATGGCAAACGATACCGTTCTTTGGGCTGCTGGCCGTGCACCAACCCGGTGGATTCCGACGCCCGCAATTTGGACGAGATTATTGAAGAATTAAAAACAGGCAAGTTTGCCAACATTGCCGAACGCTCAGGCAGAGCGCAGGATAAAGAAGACGGTGGCGGTTTGGAGGAATTACGTAAAGATGGATATATGTAAAGACGCTAATGCGCTGCAGCGCAATGCGCTTGAACTAAAGGAAATGAACATTGTTATTGTCGGTCACGTGGACCACGGCAAAAGCACCGTTATCGGCCGACTGCTTGCGGACACCGGTTCATTGCCGGACGGTAAGCTGGAGATGATTCGAGAGCTTTGCAGGCGGACTTCGAAGCCCTTTGAATACGCTTTTTTGTTGGACGCTTTAAAAGATGAGCGTGCGCAGGGCATCACTATTGATATTGCGCGCAGTTTTTTCAAAACAGAAAAACGCAAATACATCATCATCGATGCACCCGGGCACATTGAGTTTTTGAAAAATATGATTACCGGTGCCTCCCACGCAGAAGCGGCCCTGTTGGTGATAGACGCGAACGAGGGCATTCAGGAAAATTCACGCCGGCACGGCTACATGCTGTCCATGCTCGGCATCAAACAAGTGGCTGTGCTGATTAATAAATTGGACATGATTGATGAAAGCAAGCGGGAAGAGGTGTATAAACACATCACCGCCGAATACGGCGCATTCCTTCAACAAATCGAACTCAAACCTTCTTGCTTTATCCCCGTTTCCGCCGCGAAAGGCTATAACATCGCCGAAAAAACAGGAAACATGGACTGGTACACAGGCCTGACAGTGTTGGAGGCCCTGGATGATTTTACGGAGGTACTACCGCTAAACGACCTCCCCTTTCGCATGTGGGCGCAAGACATCTATAAGTTCACTGCGAAAAACGACCAACGCCGAATTGTTGCGGGCACCGTTTCCTCGGGTAAACTTTCAGTGGGCGACGAAATAATCTTTTTACCCTCCGGCAAAAAGACCTTTGTCAAATCTATTGAATCATTTAATGAGCAGCCGAAGAGTTCTGTCGGTACCGGTTACGCTACAGGCTTTTGCATGACAGAGCAAATTTATGCAAAACGCGGCGAACTCATCAGCATCATCGGGCAAGATAGCCCCTTCACCGGCAGTCGGTTCAAAGCGTCTGTCTTTTGGCTTGGTAAAGAACCCTTGGCACCTGACAAAAACTATACAATAAAAATCGGTTCCGCACAGGTTGGGTGCCGACTGGACGCTGTCGTCGGGGTACTCAATGCCGCAACACTCGAAGGGGTTGAGCAATCTTTTGTCGAGCGGCACGAAGTTGCCCAGTGCATCTTCCGCCTGGACAGACCCCTGGCCTTTGACTTGGCAGGGCAGTTTGAGGAAACGGTGCGTTTTGTTATCGTCGACGGGTATGAGATTGCCGGCGGGGGCATTATAACGGACTTAGCGGATGATACGGATTTGGGCAAAAACCTTATGCGTCGCGACATCAAATGGTTGAAAAGCAGCATCACAAGGGGCGAGCGTGAACGCTATTACAAACAAAAAGCGCAGCTGATTGTTTTAACCGGTAAGACGCAAACAGATAAAAAAAGTATCGCGCGAAAGCTTGAAACAAAACTGCTTGAAAGCGGAAAAATCGCCTATTACCTGGGCATCGGCAACCTGCTTTACGGTGTGGATGCCGACATCAAGACCGATGATTCGCTCAACACCCCCGAAGAGCGGCAAGAACATATCCGTCGCCTGGGCGAGGTGGCAAATTTAATGCTTGATGCAGGGAACATTCTCATTGTTACGGCAAGCGAACTTGATTCCGGTGAACTGGACGCCTTGCGGCAAATCATCACGACAGACCATATTCTAACCGTGTGGGTAGGCCCTGCCATCAATCGTATCCGCGATTTTGATTTGAGCCTTGACGACAAGGACACGGATGTTGCGAGTGAATTATTTGAAGCTGTTACACAAGAGCAATCAGATTAGCGATTTTTAACACATCACCGCAATCGAGTAGAAGGCTACCCATTAATTGAGTAGCCGTCCTCTCACACCACCGTGCGTACCGTTCGGTACACGGCGGTTCAACCGCTTGAATGCAGAGACTTGTACTTTTGGGATATATCAAAATATCCTGCTTGTGCAAGTCTTTTGTTTGACAGGGCATTGTTCAGCGTGGTCGTTCCCGACATTCTCCAGTATCCTTTTCGAGAGTTCCCATAGTTGTACGCCGCCCATTCGGGAATACCAAGCTTTAGCAGGTTCTTAACCTTTGTTTTCGGTTTCTTCCACTGTTTCCAGATATACATCCGTATTCTTCTTCGAAGCCAACCGTTCCAGTCATCTATGGTGTTCTTCATATCCGCTATCGAATAGTAGCCGAGCCAGC
>CAZMSM010000022.1:0-31218 GCA_964568955.1 uncultured Eubacteriales bacterium
CGCGAAAAAAAGCGCCTGAGAAAAACTCAAGCGCTTTTTTGTGTTTGCTGATTATTCTGCCGGGTTTGGCGCTTGTGTCGGACAAACTTCCGCACAATTACCGCAGTCCGTGCAAAGTTCTGCATCGATAACGTACTTGCCGTCGCCTTCGGATATAGCTTCTACCGGGCATTCGGCTTCGCACAAGCCGCACGAAATACAATCATCATTAATAAAATATGCCATGCTGTTACCTCCTTATAAAATCTAAAAGTCATTTTATCACAAAACACAAAAAATGCAAGCAAAATTTTTATTTTTAACTTTTTGCCTTTGTTTGCTCGTTTTTCGGTTGTGAATTTTCAGTTGCCTTGGGTGCGCCGGTTTTCCCTCGTGCACCGCGGGCCGGGACATCGCGAAGTACTTTCACATCATCCCTGTAAAAAATCATTGGGGGCGTATCGCGGTTACGGTCCAAGCGCACCTTAAGCTTGCCGGTTAACAAGTGGACTTCCGTAACAATGCCTTTGCCTTCGGCCGTTTCCACCGTGGCGCCTTGCTTTGGTGTTATTTTCTGCAGATGCTCATACGCTGCCTGCTCATACTTGAGGCAACACATCAGCCGTCCACAGGAACCGCTAATTTTGACAGGGTTAAGGGACAAGCCTTGTTCTTTGGCCATTTTGATGGAAACCGGCTGAAAATCGCCCAAAAATGTGCTGCAACAAAAAGGTCGCCCACACATACCCAAGCCACCCACCATTTTCGACTCGTCACGTACGCCAATTTGCCTGAGCTCAATGCGCGTGCGGAAAACGCTTGCCAAATCTTTCACCAGTTCCCTGAAGTCAATTCTGCCGTCAGCGGTAAAATAAAACAGTGCCTTACTGCCGTCAAAGGTAAACTCCACATCAACCAGCTTCATTTCCAGTTTATGCTGGGCAATCTTTTGCGTACAAATTTCGAAGGCGTCCCGCTCTTTTTCGGCGGTTTTCCTCGCCTTTTCCAGGTCTTCCGGGGTTGCTTCGCGTATCAGTTTTTTCAAAGGCTTTACAATTTCGTCGTCACTGACATCGCGGTTATCCATGGCAACCTCGCCACATTCAATGCCACGCACGGTTTCGACTATTACATTGTCGCCCTTTTTTAATTTTCGACCCTCGGGGTCGAAATAATATACTTTGCCAACCTCTTTAAATCTTACTCCGATAACTTCTGCCATTTAATTACTCCTTATATATACGAACCCGTATTATACTCTAAGCCTGCTGCATGTAAGCGTCATAAGCAAATTGTTGTTCGCGCTTCTCCGCGTTGCCTCATAAAGCAGGCGAATTTCTTCAATCAGTTTAAAAAGTTTCGCTTGTGTCAAACCCCCTGCGAGAACCGCCGCTGCTTTTGGGGATGCGGAAAAAGTTTTCCTACCGCCCGCTTGCAATACCAATGCGTCCCTGACAATCAGTTCCAACTCGGGCAGGCAAAGCGGAAGCAAACTTTTGTTTTTTTCAAATACCGCTGTTTTTTTTAACAGTTCATACTCGTGTGGTGCTACTATGGCAAGTGCTATTTCTTCCGCCGTTTGGGCGGCGAGCTCTAGCTTTTTTTCCCTCACACCGTCACCGAGTTCCAACTGACCCAAGCTAAAACACGCAGAGCGGGATAAAACGGTTTGCAAAAGAAGATCTTTACTCGTGCATTCCAAAATGAAACACAGGTAGGGGGGTGGCTCTTCTAAGATCTTTAGCAAGGCGTTTTGTGCTTCGCTTGTCATCAAATGTGATTCGGTCAAAATATAAACCTTTGCTTTGGCTTCCAGCGGGATAATATATGCTTCTCGTCTGATATCGCGGATAATTTTGATGCTAAAACTCTTACGATCTTTTTCTTTTTCTATTTCACTGATATCCTGATGTTGAAGCTTTTGGGCAAGCAATTTATCACTCGTGGATTTTTTCGCACCCACTTTTTCGCCAAAAGCCTTGGCACATGCAGAACAGACTGCGCAAGGACGATCTTTTTCCGCAACACACACCAAGGACGCCGCGAGCAACCTGGCAAGCTTGATGCGTGTATCCGTACTGCCGCCTTCAATAATAATTGCATGCGGCAACTTGCCGGAGTCCACCAGCTCGGAAAGGCTCGATTTTAACCGGCTGTTGAGCTTAAGGTTGTGAAAATTCATTCAGCACTCCCGATAAAAAGGTTTAATGACCCTGCTTTGTTCCTAAAGCTTGAAAAATTCTGCAACATCCAGCACAAAAACGGTCGCACCGCCGACGGTTACCTCAACAGGCATGGTCATAAACGCTTCGTTTGCGAACGAAGGAGTTGTTTCAACCATTTGTGTGCGTTTGCTGGAAAATTTCCGGAAAATATCAATGATCTCACTGACTTTGTCGTCCTCTGCACCAATTAAAAGCGTTGCGTTTCCGGCCCTTAAAAATCCGCCGGAAGTGGCAAGCTTTGTGGCACTGAAGCCGTTGCGCGTTATTTCGCCCTGAACAGCATGGTAGTCATCGTTGTTGACAATCGCAATAATCAACTTCATATCAGTCGCCTCCACATCATTTCTCACTTTATTATAACGCAAACTTAGTTATTTTACAACATTTATGTTTGAATAACCGTGCATAGCAAGCAAAGTGGCGCTCTGCGGGGTAATCACCTCACCCGGCATCACAATCGGGATTGCCGGCGGGCAGGGGCAAACCGCCGAACAGGCTATTCTGCCGATGGATTTTGTCACGGGAAGCACAACATTTTCCGCCATGAGTGCCTGGCGTGGCGTCAGCACCATGGCAGGCTGCTGTGCCGGCGGAATGACCTCGGTAGGTGTTGAGCCCCTTGCTGTAAAGTGTCCCGACATTTTACCCAGAGCCATTTTAAGGCGCTCAAAATCCTCTTGCGTATTAAACGGTGATGGTATCAGGATAAGGCCTTCCCGCCCCGCATACTCGGGTTCTATGTGATTGTTCCGCAGTATTTGACCGGCCTTATCGCCCGAGAGCCCAACAGCTGTCGTGTTAAAAGCCAGTCTGAGTGGGTCACATTCTCCCTGTGGGAAAACAAAGCCTTTTTCCTGCGCCGATTGCTTGATCCTTTCGGTGTGTGCGACAAGTTTTTTCATCGCCACGGCACCATTTTGTGCAAGCCACGCTCTGCACAAATCGAGGGACAGCATAATCAGGTAAGAGGGGCTCGTTGAGCCAAAAAGCGCCAACGCCGCCCGTGCGCCGGCAAGGTACCCTTCATCCGCAATATTCAGCCATGCGCCACCTGTGAGCACCGGCAGCGTCTTGTGCGCCGAATCCGCACTCAGGGCCGCCCCCCTTGCTAAAGGACTAAGCGATGGGTCTATAAACTGCAGATGCGCACCGTGTGCATTATCCACAATAACAGGGATGCCATGCTTTTTCGCTTGTACAGATATGGCGGCAATGTCGCTCATTACCCCAAAATAATCAGGGGTTGTAATATAGACCGCTTTCGCATCCGGATTTTGCCCGAGTGCTTCGCCAACCGATTCGGCAGTGATTCTACCGGTGAATTCAGCCCCGGCGGACCCGTCCGGCATGACCCACACCGGCGTAATATTAAGCAAGGCCATCGCATTCACCGCCGCCCGATGGATGACGCGCCCACAGATGATTGTACCGCCCTGCGGCAAAACCAAACGCAACATGGCCTGTATGCAAAGCGTACAGCCGCCGGCACTCATAAAGCTGCCCGCTGTACCAAATAACTCCGTGGCCAGTCGTTCCGCCTGGGCTGTCGCGCCCTCGCCGTCAAAGAGGCTGCCGGTGTCCGGTATTTCGGTCATATCCAGTTTTAGAGCATCGCCCAAGGGCGCCAAGCAATCCGCCCTACCTTTGTGGGCAGGCATATGGAAGGCTGAGCGGTGTTTTTTGTTATGTTCGATGATGGCGTCATAAATGGGTGCGTTCATTGGTTTGTCCTTTGTTGTTTTGTTTGGTTGTTTCTACCTCTCATGTCACTATGGCGATATGCTACCCTAATGTAGGAGAGCCAGGGAGGGGCGCTTCTACCTCTCAGTCACTGCGGTGACAGCTCTCCTAACATAGGAGAGCCAAGGAGGGGGGCGTCTACCTCTCAGTCACTGCGGTGACAGCTCTCCTAGCGTAGGAGAGCCAAAGAGGAGCAGCCTCCGTACTTACCTCTCCTTGGTAAGGAGAGGTGGCAGACCGCAGTCTGACGGAGAGGTCGTTCTCACCCAAAGTAACTTTTCATCAAGCCATCGAACAATGCTTGTGCTTCGTCAATTACTTTATGAACCTCTTTTTATCGGACGTTTTCGGCAAATCACGTTTGCAGTTGTAGTTGGGAAAAGGGCACATTTGTGGTGGTTAGCCAAATAAAATTTGCCGACATGGGGGCACCTACTAATTACCCTCTGTGGAGGGATGGTTGGAAGCCGGGGTGGTTTGTTTCCATGTGAACTGTCATGTGCGTTGGCTAAGATATGATCTATAGTTTATTGTTTCTTGAAATAGTACTCTCCAGGTTTTTTCTTAAAAACAAAACCCTTTTCTATCAATAATTGAATAATTTTTGATGCGCGGCGTTCCTTAACATTAAAACACTCGCATATTTTTTTGCTATTAAAACTATACTCATAACCATAACGATTGAACATTTTTATCAGATTATTCTGCGTTCTATAAAAAGTAGTACCAAACAATTCACCTTCAACACGCAATTTAAATTCTTGTTTTTCTTCCTCTTTCGAAAGTTTAGCTCTCGTCTTAGAAGATACACTTTTACCTTCAGGGAGTGCACTTTTACCTTCAGGGAGTGCACTTTTACCTTCAGGGAGTGCACTTTTACCTTCAGGGAGTGCACTTTCTTGCTTAGAAACCGCACTTTTGTTAGGCAATGATACAAGAAATTGAGAAGCTTCCGAGAAAAACTTTGGTTTTTCTTTACAGTCTGCATAAGCGTTCAAGATCCTGCTGATTCCACTGCCACGTCTTTCCATCAAGTGTAATCTGTTAAATAAATCGGAAATAATTTGATTTCTTCTCATAGAAGGGATGCTTTTCAAATCCATATCTTGAATTTTGCGCCCGTCCATCATTCCGCCCGGAGAAGATACATCAAGCCTATCATCATACATATCGATGTGAATTTCCGACCCGATAATTTGATAATCCCGATGTATTATTGCGTTAACTAAAACTTCTCGGACTGCTCTTTGAGGATAATCACTTTCTTCTTCTCTTCGCATCCCCCGAACACTCCAACGGGTTTTCGAGTTATTATTAATAAAGCTTTCCGCATTTTCCAAAAGGCTGATGATACTGCCCGAATATTCCTTGTCATCTAAGGCGTCTTCGCCAATAGAACCTTTACCCGCTCCTTTCCAACGAGTGCAAAAAATCTTTGATTGGCGTAAAAGCCCTTGGTCGCAAAAGAGCGCACCCGCAAAAGTAATGTAACCATCATCATTAACAAGCCCAAATGAAACCAGGTCTCTGTCGCGGTTTAAACTCTCTTGAGTTTCATTTTTAAAAGTTGCCTCTAACAATGTAAAACTTACATCATCAGCCTTGAAAGGGCTTGGTAATTCGTCGAACGTCCTGTTTTGACCCTTAATAATCAGCGAGTTAAGTTCATGAATCGGCGCTTCTACAGATTCGTCACCTGTTCGAATAAACGCGATTCTATTTCCACTCGATACATAATAGTAAGGTACTGCCGGACCATCACCTACTTTTAATATTAAGCAGGTAAGTCCATTTTCCTCAACCGGAGTTAGTTCATATCTTGGAATGGGTTGAATCCTAGCATTGATAAATTCGGAAATTTTGCTTGCGGTATTATTGGCATCTGTCAACCCGACTATTTCACAGCCTGAGTCTCTGATTCCGAAAACAATTGTTCCGCCTTTCGTGTTTGCAAAGGCAGAAACTGATTTAAGCCAGCTTTTGGGTTTAATCTCTTCCAAGGATACTTTAAATTCAACCATCGTGCTTTCAACAAGGTAATCTGAAATTTTCATATAATCACCCTCTGTTTATTGTCCAATGTCTAACATTCAATATCTAATTTGCCGGAGAGGTCGTTAACGAAAGCTTTCCCGAATGATTCTATCGATCTGCTCACAAACCTCGTCAAAATTGTCGTTTATATCAAGTTTGAATATCTCAAAACTTGCAAGCCATATTGATTTAGTATCTTAGTTCGCTCTTTGTCATACTCTAGGTTTTCTTCATAGAAGTGTTGCGAACCGTCCACTTCTATGACAATCTTTGCCTTTGCACAGTAAAAATCGGCAATATAGAAATCAATAATTCTTTGTTTATACCATTTTTCAGGATGATTTCTAAGAAAACCATACCATAGATGACGCTCTTGCGGTGTCAGGTTTTTGCGTAGTTCTCTTGCTCGGTTTAGCAAAATTTTGTTGTTCGGTATGGTTGGTCACCTCTTTATATCTAGCTCTGAGTCAAATGCGGGTGAGGGGGCGTCTACCTCTCAGTCACTGCGGCGACAGCTCTCCTAACATAGGAGATCCAAGGAGGAGTAGCCTCCGTATTTGCCTCTCCTTGGCAAGGAGAGGTGGCAGGCCGCAGCCTGACGGAGAGGTCGTTCTCACCCAAAGTTTTCATACATCAAGCTATCAAACAATGCTTGTGTTTCATCTATTGCTTTTTGCTTTACACAAACGATTTTTGTCGTTCCATCTTTTGTCCGATATATTACTATTTCATTGGAATTTCTGTTCATATAAGTGCCCCCCGACGAATAATTGTGCTTAACAAATATTATATCATAGTTTTAGAATATTTCTATATAAATATGAATGTTTTGGCGTTCTCCCTTACTCCGGAAAGGGATGCTTGCAAAATTTCATTACGTAAAGCAAAACTACTTTACACTCTTTTCACTCTCCTTGCAGGATTTTTAAATTACGTTCAATCACTGCCCTGCCCCGCCATGCGTAGGCGCGGTGAGCAAGGTCGTTGCCGGGTTTTACTTGCGCGCAAGCACCTGCCTTGAACTCTTCAAGCGGCATAATTTCTGTATTATTATTCATCGGGCAAACCAGCTGGCAAACGTCGCATCCCCAGGCGCAGCCGTTGGCTTTTATCAGTTTTACCTGGGCCGGCGTGAGTTCGCCTTTGCTTTGGGTAATGTGGGAAAGGCACTTTGTGTTGTCAAATTCAAGTCTGCCGAGTATGCTTGTCGGGCAGGCGGTGACACATTTGCCGCACCCTGTGCATCGGTGTAGACCCGTGGTTACAGCGGCGTCAATAGCTAGCGTCGTGACAATCTCGCCAATAAAAACCCAGGAGCCAAACTTGGGATTGATAAGCAGATTGTTTTCACCGATTACGCCAAGCCCGGCATTCGCGGCGGCCTTTACCTCCGGAATCGGGGAATTGTCGGTAAAAGCGACAAATTTTTCTGCCGGGAAGTCATTTTTAAGCCCTTCAACAACCGTGTTCAATCGGCCGAGGACGACCTCGTGATAATCCTGTACAACAGCGTAACGCGAAACATTTGCCTTGGCATAGGCCTCTTCGCCCAAATAATATGGAAAAAGAGCGACAATTACACTCGTCGCTCCATCGGGGATTCTTATTTTACTGCTGCATGGCAGAAGATGATTTTTTAGCACGGAGTAATCGCAGACTCCCCATGCGGGTGAGATGCCATTCATTGAGAAATCCAAAATGTTGTGCATATCCTTACCCTTCGGTCACCGTTTTATATGTTTTTATACGACGCTTGAAAGTGCAATCATAAACGGCATGGTAATAATGGAAATAAAGCTGACAATTGCCACTGTTTTTGAGGCAAAGACAGAGTCCCTACCGTATTTAGCGGCAAACATAACCGTATTGTTGGCCGTGGGCGCACTAGCGGAAATAATCAGCGCCGACAGCAGGGTGCCCGTCAAGCCGAATAACTTGAACAAGGCCAGCATCACAAGGGGCAAGATAATGAGTTTAAACAAAGCGACAATTAAAATCTTGCCGTCGCTGAAGATTTTTTTAAGCTCTACCTTCGATAAATAGGCACCGAAAATCAGCATAGCAAGCGGCGTGTTCATACTGGCGATATAGGTCACGGGTTGAAGAATAACGTTTGGCAGCGTAACGCCCAGTAAAAAAAGTGGTAACCCCACCGCTACGGACAGAGTCCCGGGGTTGATAATCAGCTTTTTAAAGTCAAAACGGATTTTCTCGTTTTTATCCGTACCGGACATGATAAAAACGCCGTGGGTAAAGACAAACATCTGGAAGGCCATGATGACGGCGGAGCAGTAAAATACGCCTTCCGGACCCAAAACGGCATTTGCCAGGGGCAACGCCATGTACCCGCAGTTACCATACACACAGGCAAATTTAAGCACGGTGCCTTTGTCGCGATCCCCTTTGCGAAAAAAAGGAATGTTGATAGCGGCCGCTACAAAATGAAGCAGCAATCCACAACCGATTGCGATGAAAAGACCTTTTGCGGTTTGTGCATCGTATTTAATCTCTAAAAAAGAGCGGACAATGACCGCGGGGGTAATTATAAAAAACAAAAGATTGGTGCAAAGCCTCGCCGTTTTTTCGGTAAAGAGGTTTGTTTTGTCGGCCACAATACCGACGGCGACAATGATATATAGGATGACCACTTGTTCGGTGGCGACTTTCATGTGATCAAAAAACAGGGCGGTTTGGGTCAATTCAAATTTCCTCTCTTTTCAAGAAACGCACTTTTTCTAAAATAAAGGCCAAGATAAAAACGGCAACCGCCAAATCGCAATATTCCGGCGGCGAAAGGTCCGTGAGTAAATTGCCTTTGCCCATGACCAGTATGGCGGCGCGCGGCACAAAACAAAGCAAGCATAAAAGTGCCGCAGGCAGACCGAACCCGGTCAGCTTCCAGTCCGCACCCTTGTGGTTGACCCTGGAAATCAGCTGAGCGAAGGCCATAAAGAAAACCATCAAAAACACAATCATTAACAGTTCGAAAAACAAAGCGGAAACATTCACGAAACTGATTGTACGCATAAAACGGTGTAAAATACGGCTAATGGACCAAGCCAGCGGGGCGATGGCCAAGAGCTTAAACTCCGACCCGTTTGATTTGCCGCTGATGTATGCGGCACCCAACACAATAAAGAAAATAGCGGAAAACACAGCAAAGACCGATTCGAACAACATCGGCAACGCGCCGGACTTCATAATGCCGGAGGTTGCCGAGTCCAAAAAGAGTTCCCCTGGGCCATTTTGCGTGGTGCCGTAGTACAAAGATGTAAAGTTGCGATACATTACAGCTGCGTCTACAAGAAAAGTAGCTGCCGTTGCCAAGGCTACGATGCCCAAACCGGGGCTTTTGCGAACCGTGGTGCTGAAGGCGATTTTATGCTTGTTCCCAAACGAAATCAAGATCATGGCACCGCCGAAAAACACCAACAGACCATATAACAGAGGAATACTCCAGTGCGCCTGTTTGTAAAAGCCTGTGCCGGGCTCAATAATTTTTAAATATTGATAAACTCGCAAGGGCAATACCAGCAGGACGGAAAGCGAAAAAACCCCCAGCAACAGTGCCGCATTGAGCTCAAGTTTTTTCTTTAACATTTTAATACCACCATTATCACCGTTTCATGACGTTCATGTCTTTTATCTTTCATCCGAGGGCACATAGTCGCCGGGCATATACATAGAACTTTCCGTCCTGTCCGCCATCGGGATATAGTTGCGCGGCAGGGAGACGTTCTTATAGGCAGGGCGCATGATGCGCCCACCGGTGAGCAACTCTTCCATGCGATGCGCCGCCCAGCCGGAAATCCGTGCAATGGTAAACAGCGGCGTATATAAATCCTCCGGAATTTTCAACATTTTGTAGACGAGACCGGAATACATATCGACATTTGCGCAAATCTTCTTTTTATCGCCCTTTGCCTTATAAAAGACTTCCGGGGCTAATCGTTCGACAAGCTCAAGCAATTTCAACTCATCACCATAGCCGTGTTCTTGGGCAAATTGCGCTGCGCTTTGCTTGAGTATAATCGCCCGCGGGTCAGACAAGGTGTAAACAGCGTGTCCCATGCCGTAAATCAACCCGGAACGGTCGCCGACTTCTTTATTGACAAGTTTGATAAGGTAATCCGCAACCTGCCCCTCGTCAAGCGGATCTGCAATTTCCTGCTGCATATACGTTATCATCTCAGCCACTTTGATGTTGGCCCCGCCGTGCTTTGGACCTTTCAGCGAACCGATACCTGCCGCTATGGCGGAATAGGTATCCGTCCCGCTGGATGTCAAAACGCGCGTGGCAAAGGTGGAGTTGTTACCGC
The DNA here is from genome assembly GCA_964568955.1 of uncultured Eubacteriales bacterium. Classification (GTDB taxonomy): domain Bacteria; phylum Bacillota; class Clostridia; order Oscillospirales; family Acutalibacteraceae; genus UBA1447. The sequence goes on from CAZMSM010000022.1 coordinate 10,298, forward strand.
CACCGTGTTCGGCATGGAGGATAAGGCAAAGGTCCAGCAAACGGGCTTCCTCAAGGGTAAACTTGCGGTCTGAACGGATAGAGTTCAAGACGGTTTGCGCCGTGCCGTATTCCGACTTAATTGGGTGAATATACATGCTTTTATGATAGTAATGACGGCGCTTGACCTGATAGCCGTAAGACATAATCGTCGGTAATTGGGCAATCAGCTGTATGGATTGACGCAAAACATTTTCCGGCGAGGTGTCATCCGGACATTCATCATAAGAATACAAGGCCATTACCGAACGAGCCAGTTTATTCATTATATCCTGGGACGGTGCCTTCATTATCATATCTTCAATGAAATCCTCCGGCAATTCCCGGCACTGGGAAAGGAGCTCGCGAAAAGAGTCCAACTGTGTTTGGCAGGGCATAGTGCCAAACAGTAGCAACCATGAGACTTCTTCAAAACCAAAACGGTCTTCTTTTTGGCAGCCGTCAATAATTTCGAGCACGTCAATACCGCGGTAAATGAGTTTGCCATCTATCGGCACACGCTCACCGTCTTTGACATAATACCCGTCCACATTGCATATTTTTGTAAGCCCCGCCATGACACCGGTGCCATCCGCATTGCGCAGACCCCTCTTGACACCAAAGCGTTCAAAATCCCCATTTTTTATCATGCTGTTTTTTTCGAGTTCAACACATAGATCCGTCAAGGTTCCGTTCGAAATAGGAGAAATATAGTTTGACACGATACCACCACCTTTAATTAAGATTTATAGAATATAATACAACAATAAAGCCTGTCAAGTCAAGCAAACGGGATAAAATACCGTCAGCCTGCAGAACCTACGGAACTTCCCACAAGGGCCGACGATATCGAAGTTCGGGGTTCACCCTTGCAGGCTCAACGCCCGGAGTAAAGCCTGTGAACAAAAAGGCCGCTTAAAAGCTTTGGCTCAAACCAAGTTGATTTGGGTGGCATTATTTTACCCGCGTCCGCTATGGCAAGCAGTTCCTCAATCGTGGTTGGGAACATGGAAAAAGCAAGCACCATATCCGTTTTTGCGCGTTGCTCTAGTTCTCCAAGCCCTCTTATGCCACCGACAAAATCAATACGCTTGTCGGTTCGCGGGTCATCGATGCCAAGCACGGGGGAAATCAGATTGTGTTGTAAAATTGAAACATCCAGTTGCCCGACCGGGTCACCCTCATCAAACGTTCCTGCTTTTGCCGTGAGCTTATACCACTTATCATCATAAAACATGCCAAAGGTGTGCCTTTGGGTGGGTTTGTAGGGTTTACCGCATTCGGCGTCTTCCACAATAAAGTTGTCTTTGATTTTTATCATGAATTCATCGAACGAAAAACCGTTTAAGTCCTTGATCACTCGGTTATAATCCATTATCTCAAGTTCATCTTGAGGAAACGCCACCGCGAGGAAAAAGTTGAATTCCTCCTCCCCTGTAAAGCCGGGGTGTGCCACACGGCATTTTTTTGCAACACTCACAGCGGAGGCTGCTCGATGATGACCGTCGGCAATGTATAAGGAGTCTGTTTGCTTGAAAATTTCTGTTATTTGTGCAATAATTTCTTCACTGTCAATGACCCAAACGGTATTTGCTACGCCATCCGCAGTTATAAAGTCATAGACCGGTTTATGCTCATTTTTATAACGTTCAACAAGCGACGAAAGCAAATCGTTTTCCCTGTAAATCAAAAATATCGGGCCGGTATTCGCATCGCAAATGTCCACATGATTTGTTCTGTCGGCTTCTTTGTCCGCCCGGGTTAATTCATGTTTTTTTATCTTGTTGTTGAGGTAGTCGTCAACGCCCGCGCACCCCACCAGCCCCGTCTGGCTGCGCCCGCTCATAATTTGACGGTAAATATAGAGGTGGGGCTGTGTGTCTTCGGCGCAAATATTTTCTGCCATAAGCTTTTCCAAATTGCTTTTCGCTTTTAAATACACTTGTTTTGAATACAAGTCTGTGCCGGGTGGCAGGTCAATCTCAGCCTTATCCACATGTAAAAAAGAGAAGGGATTGCCCGTAGTCATTTGCCGCGCTTCCTCACTGTTCATTACGTCATAGGGTAAAGCGGCAACCTGAGCCGCATATTCCGGTAAAGGCCTCAGCGCACGAAAGGGCCGAAAAGTTGCCATCAGAACACTTCCTTACAATTAAATATAGTCTGCCGTGTTTTACAGCAGACTTAGTTTAGCGCAAATTCAGTTTGTTTTCAAGCATTTTGCAAAAAAAGGAGAAGACGGCCTGTTGCCCGCCTTCCCACTATTTTTTGGGGTTGAAACCGTTATTCTTCGATGCCAAGCATCCAGTTTACCGTTACGCCAAGTACCTCAGAAATTGCTTTAAGCTCAAAATCGGTTACATAGCGCAGTTGCCCTTCAAGCTTGGAAAGACCGGAAGCGTTTAGGTCGATTCCTTTAATTTGAAGTTGGGTCAACAAATCCTTTTGTTTCATATTGATGGATTTACGCTGACTTTCTATTTTTGCACCAACGATGTTACGGTCGCCAAGAGGTTGTTTTCTAATTCTCATAATCCTGCCTCCTTCATTATTGCAAACGCTAACAGTTCGCTTGCTTTTATCGTGACGGTAACTATACGTATTGTATAATCTTTTTTTAACCGCCTGCCGCAAAGTACCATTTATTGGTCTCTGTGACTGTTTTTATTATATCATTCGTCGAATATATAGTCAAGTATTATTCTAGTAATAGTTTATCGTGTGAAAAATAATCACATAGCCCACAATTCTTTATTCTATCAATGTAACTTACTATACAATCTGTACATTTTTTCGCCTAAATGCGAGTTGTTTTTAGACTTGTTTCTAATTTTGAACATTTCCTGTCTTTTATATTGAGAATAAACAATGAACAGCATGTGAAGCAATCTTTAATCAAGCACTGAATTTCTAAAAATAAATTCTGATTTTTACCAAGGCACTAAATATTTTTTAATTTTTTTATATTTATTCCGATAATTTATGGGTTTTCTTTCCGTTAAAGAATACTTTTGGTATAATATTCTAAATACTCGACAATTTTACCTTGGCAGAAAAAGCGGTTCTATTGACAACATAGAAAACGGTTCTATTGATAGCATAGAAAGCGGTTCTATTTACTGCACAGGCATGTTATAATGAGTTGGAATTATTTTGGCTGTATGCATTTTAATCAACAGATGCGTGGTCCGACTGACTTTGACTAGAGGGGGAGCAAAAAGACAATGAAAACGACGAAAATAACAAAAGAAAATAACGACACTACACGAAATCTAACGATGCTCGTCGATTTTTATGAGCTGACTATGGCAAACGGTTACCTTACAAGTGACCTGAAGGATACCATTGCATACTTCGATATGTTTTTCCGCAGTGCGCCCGACGCCGGTGGCTATGCCATTATGGCAGGGGTCGAACAGCTCATTGAATACCTTGAGGGCCTGAAGTTTACCCGACGAGACATCGATTTTTTACGCGAGAAAGGTTTTGACGACATCTTTCTGCGTTACCTTGAACATTTTGAGTTTGCCTGCGACGTTTGGGCGGTACCGGAGGGTACGCCTATCTTCCCGGGGGAACCCATTGTCACCGTGCGGGGCCCTGTTATACAAGCCCAATTTATTGAAACAATGTTGCTGCTTTGCATCAACCATCAAAGCCTCATTGCAACAAAGGCAAACCGCATTGCAAGGGCTGCTCAAGGGCGCGTCGTGTGCGATTTTGGGGCAAGGCGGGCACATGGTTTTGACGCAGCTGTTTATGGCGCAAGAGCCGCCTACATCGGCGGGTGCCAAGGCTCATCCAACACTTTGGCGGAACTTGATATGGGTATACCCGTATTCAGCTCCATGGCGCATAGCTGGGTACAGATGTTTGAGAGTGAGTTGGAAGCTTTTTGCGCTTTCGCAAGGCAATACCCCGATAATTGCACCTTGCTTGTGGACACTTACAACACCCTCAAATCCGGCTTGCCAAACGCCATTGCGGCATTTGAAAAAGAACTTGTTCCTCGGGGCTGTCGTCCCAAAGCTGTGCGGATTGACAGCGGTGATATCGCATACCTCTCACGCAAAGTCCGACGTATGCTTGACGACGCCGGCTTCCCCGACTGTAAAATCATCGCTTCCAACGCCTTGGACGAATATATTATTCAGGATATGATCAGCCAAGGTGCAAAGGTAGACATTTTCGGTGTGGGCGAACGGCTTATCACCAGCGCATCCAGCCCCGTGTTCGGCGGTGTGTACAAGTTATGCGCGACCGAGCGTGACGGGGTTATGCAATCAAAAATAAAAATCAGTGAAAATGTAACCAAGATAACCACCCCCTGCTTTAAAAAGGTATGGCGTTTGTTTGACAGGGACACGGGCAAGGCCATTGCGGACTTGATTTCACTTGCCGATGAGCAACTCAATGAAAACGAACCTTATGAGCTTTTTGACCCCGATTATACCTGGAAGCGTAAAACAGTCACTAACTTTGTTGCACGACCGCTGCTGCATAGAATTTTCAAAAAAGGCAAATGCGTGTATGACCGACCAAGCCTTGAGGACATCGCCGCCTATTGTACGCAACAGGTGGATACCTTGTGGGAGGAAGTTTTGCGCTTTGAAAAGCCGCATAACTACTACGTTGACCTATCCCAAGCACTTTGGAATGAAAAGCAGGCAATCATCGGCGAATTCACCGGCAGAAAAAGTTAGAAAGTGTGCAACCTGAAAAAATAGGCATCAAAAAGGGGTGCGGCTGTCAGCCGCACCCCTCAATATTGGATCTTATGCTACGTTATAGTCCTTATACACCGGGTTCTTTTTCACTGCTTCGGGCCTTGGCAAGGGTGCCCGGGTGCATATTTGCTCTTGAACGCATTGCTGGGCACACCTGTAGGCCTGCTGCTTGCATCTTTGCTCGGCAGCCTTACGACGGCGGCGATTACGAATGTGGATGCCAACTGCACGCGCAAATTTGTCTTCAAACGCAATAAATTTGTCTTCATTAATGAAGCCCCAAATAAGCAACCCCACCGCTATAATTTCAACAATGGTTTGTACTACAAAAAAGACTGACATTATAAATCACTCCTCAAATCAACCTGAACATTTGTTCTTGCGATTATCATTATAGCATGCTTTTGGGCTTTGTCAACACAAATGTTCGATAAAATGAGATATTTTGTCCCTAAAATCGGACTCCAACAAAAAAAGTATTCTTTCGATTGCTTTGCACACTTTTATGAATCGAGTGTATCACAAGATGTGGCCTTTGTCAACAAAACAAACACAACTAATTGATGTTTTTCCGGTTTTTATAAAATAGTTGTACAAAATAAAAAAACCGAAACAAGTGACTTTTCAGCCTGTTTCGGGGGTAATCTTTATTCATATCTAATTTATTGTCCTATTTATTATCGGGTTTTCGATTTATTTTTCTCTTCGTTGTCCATACTCACCACTAAGTCTTTGAGTTTTTCAATCGCTTCATCCTTGTTTTCGCACAACCTGAACAAACGGAGTATCTGCTGTTCCCGACGGTTTAAGCTTTCGAAAGTTTGCAAATTTTCGGTATCACTTAAATACCCTTGCGCATTTTCGTTGAGCGTATCACAGTTTTCGCGCTTGACTTCCGTTAAGACATCCATCGATACATCAAAAATGCAACACAGCTTGACCAATGTGTCGACATTGGGTTGTGTTTTGCCCGTTTCGTAATAACTATAGGTTGAGCGGTCAATATTCAAGAATTCAGCTACTTGTTTTTGCGTCATCTTGTTATTAAGACGCAACATTTTCAACATTTGATGAAGCATTTGAAACTCTCCAATTTCCTCAAGTTCTCCGCTTGAGAAACGCATAGATACGCTTTCAATAATAATTATACTCCTTTTTGGGTTATCGTCAACTATTATAACCCAATGACCAAAAAATGTTTACAGGTTATTTACAAGTCAAGGCTTTTGCGTTTTTTGCAATCACCCCTGTGTCAGCTTGTTTTTATGGGCACTTTATGGTAAAATTTCACCAATATTTAGGAGGTTCAAACATGACGGACAAAACAATTTTCAGCAAGACGAAAACATTTATCATTGACATGGACGGCACCTTTTACCTGGACAATCGGCTTATAGAAGGTGCGGTAAGCTTTATTGACCGTTTAAAGGACACGGGGCGCGACTTCTGCTTTTTCACCAACAATTCCTCACACAATGCCCAGTCCTGCGTAAAAAAACTCGCAGCCATGGGGTACTCGGTTCCAACAGAAAAAATCATCATTTCGTCGCATGTCACCATCGACTACTTAAAAAAACATCAGCCGGGCAAAAGCGTGTTTTTGCTTGGCAACGAACTTTTGGAGGCGGATTTTCGCCAGGCAGGCATCTGCCTTGTAAAGGAAAAACCGGATATTGTCGTCCTCGGGTTTGACACCACCATCACCTATCAAAAAATGTGGGATGCGGTGCGTTTTATTGACAGCGGTGCCATGTACATTGCCACCCACCCCGATTTGAACTGCCCCACAGCACACGGATATATGCCGGACACCGGGTCAATGATTGAGCTCTTCGCCGCGTCAACCGGCAGGCGTCCTATTGTCATGGGCAAGCCAATGACCGCGACGGTGGACTATCTGACCGATTTACTCTCCTGTGCAAGGGACGAACTGGCTTTCGTTGGCGACCGCTTGGCTACAGATATCACCATCGGCGTGAACCATGGGATTCCGACCGCGCTTGTCTTGACAGGAGTTACCACACCGGCGGAGAGTGAGGGTTCCCCTATCCGTGCGGACGTAGTCGTCGAGCGGCTTTCGGCACTTAGCGATTATTTGTAAACGACACGTCGCCAACCGGAGGAAGCTGACAATGAAAAAATCTCGCATCGTCTTCTTGGTAAACAGCGCGATGATAGCCGCCCTGTACGCGGGGTTTACCTATTTTTCGGCCATATGGGGGCTGGCTTACGGGCCGGTTCAACTTCGTATTTCCGAAGCGCTAACGATACTGCCAATCTTAACCCCCGCCGCTATCCCCGGGTTAACCATCGGCTGCTTTATCGGTAACCTCGGTAGCCCTTATGGGCTTGTGGATATACTCCTGGGCACGCTCGCTACCGCTTTGGCCGCCATTTTCACCCGATTGGCTCGCCATATCCGTATTAAAAATATTCCTTTCCTCTCCCCGCTCGCCCCCGTCGTTTTTAATGCATTGATTATCGGCGCGGGCATTACTTTTTTTACGGGCACCGACGCTAACTTTACCGCTTTTTTAATAGCGGCAGGCTGGGTCGGATTGAGCGAACTGATTGTCTGCTATGCGCTGGGTCTGCCTTTGGGGCTTGCGCTGGAAAAAAACAACATCCTCACTAAAGTACACTTATAACTTTTATAAAATGTTCACGGCGGGACAGGTCTTTCAACCTGTCCCGCCGCTTTGCTTTATTGTTGTTGGTTTATCCAGGCTTTAGAAAATTTTAAACCTCTTCCACCGTCTCGGGCTCATACATGGTTTTCAACCGGACCAGACTGTCATACTTATCCTTAGCGTCCTCTTCGGAACGGTTGAGCAACTCGTCCGCACCACTAGGCAAGGCACGGAACAGAGAGCTATAGCGCACTTCATTCATGATAAAGTCACGGTAGCTCTCGCCGGGGGCTTTGCTGTCCAAAGTAAGTGGATTTTTACCTTGTTCCACAAGTCTCGGGTCAAAGCGGAAGTTATGCCAGTAACCGGCTGCTACTGCTGCTTTTTCTTGTGCCATACTGATGCCCAATCCACCCTTGATACCATGGTTGATGCAAGGTGAGTAGGCAATGACGATAGAAGGTCCATCATAGCTTTCAGCCTCTTTAAACGCCTTGAGGCATTGGTTATAATCCGCACCCATGGCAACCTGTGCCACATATACATAGCCGTAGGTCATCGCCATTTGCGCGAGATTCTTCTTCTTGGTGGTTTTGCCCGCTGCGGCAAACTTTGCGATAGCTCCTGTAGGCGTGGATTTGGATGCTTGGCCGCCGGTGTTGGAATATACTTCGGTGTCAAAAATAAGAATATTGATGTTCTCGTTTTGCGCCATCACGTGGTCCAAACCGCCAAAGCCGATATCATATGCCCAGCCGTCACCGCCAAAGACCCAGAAGGACTTTTTGGCAAGGTAATCACGGTCGGTCAATATCGTTTGAACAGCTGCTTTGCAGCAATCTTTATCTAACTCTTTACTTTTTATGATTTCGAGAAGTTCATCGGAAGCGGCACCGTTTAAGTCGCCGTTTTCTTTGGTTTCAAGCCAAGTATTGGCCGCTTGAACAAGCGCGGGATCAGCACCTTCACACTCTGCAAGGGCCACAACACTTTGCGCCAGACGCTCACGGATTTGGTCGTTTGCAAGCATCATACCAAAACCATATTCGGCGTTGTCTTCAAACAGAGAGTTCGCCCACGCGGGTCCTTTACCCTGTTTGTTAACGGTATAGGGTGTGCTCGGAGCAGAACCACCCCAGATGGAGGAGCAACCCGTCGCATTAGCGATAAACATTCTGTCGCCGAAAAGCTGGGTTACAAGCTTGGCATAAGGTGTTTCGCCACAGCCTGAGCACGCTCCGGAGAATTCAAACAGCGGGGTTTTAAACTGGCTGCCTTTGACCGTGGAGTCGGGGAATTTGGCAGCGACTTCCGGTTTTTCCGGCAGGGAAATAGCGTAATTGAATTTTTGCTGTTGCGGCAGTTGGGTTACCAGGGGGTTCATTTCCAGCGCTTTGTTCCCTCTCATACCGGGGCAGACATTGCTGCACGAGCCACAGCCGGTGCAGTCCAGTGCGGAAATGGCGATAGCAAAATGCATACCGGGTACGCCGTTCATGGGCTTTACCATCATGCCTTCCGGTGCTTTTGCCACTTCTTCGTCCGTTAAAGCGAACGGACGGATAACAGCGTGCGGGCAAACATAAGAACAGTAGTTGCACTGAATACAGTTTTCCGGAATCCACTTTGGCACATCTACGGCAATACCGCGCTTTTCAAAAGCAGCGGAACCCTGCGGGAAGGTACCGTCCGCGGCGTGCGCGAAGGTGGAAACCGGCAGTTTATCACCAAGTTGAGCATTAACGGGGTGAAGGACGTTTTTGACGAATTTCTTTAAATCGGCACGATCTGTTTCCACAACCGCGTCAACCTCAACATGCTTTGCGTTTGCCCAAGCAGCCGGTATGTCAACCTTAACAGCACCGGAAAATCCGCGGTCAATGGCCGCATGGTTCATTGCGACAATCTTTTCACCCTTTTTGGCAAAGGATTTTGTCGCGGCGTCTTTCATCAGTTTGACAATCTCGTCACCCTTGATGATGCCGGTCAGTTTAAAGAAAGCCGCTTGTAACAGCGTATTGACACGCCCACCCAAACCAAGCTCTTTGGCAATGTGCGTAGCGTCGATGGTGTACAGGCTAATGTTATTGTTTGCCATGTATTGTTTCATGGTGCTGGGCAACATTTTATCAAGCTCCTCGGGGGACCATGAGCAGTTGAGCAGGAAGATACCGTCCTGTTTCAAATCTTCCACCATCTTGTATTTATCCACATACGATGGGTTGTGGCAGGCTACAAAGTCAGCCCTATGGATGTAATAGCTTGACTTAATGGGCTTTTCCCCGAAACGGAGATGGGAAACGGTGATACCGCCGGATTTTTTAGAGTCGTAGGCAAAATACCCTTGCGCGTACATATCGGTGTTATCGCCGATGATTTTAATGGAGTTCTGATTTGCGCCGACTGTGCCGTCCGCACCAAGACCCCAGAATTTGCAGGAAAAAGTCCCTTTTGGGGTCGTGTTCGGATTTTCTTTGTTTTCAAGGGAAAGATTGGTAACATCATCATCAATAGCAATTGTGAAACGCTTTTTCGGTTTTGCGGCATCCATATTGCGGTAGACGGAGATAATGCTGCTCGGATTGGTGTCCTTGGAACCAAGACCGTAGCGGCCGCCGAGCACGGGAATATTTTCAAACTCGGTGTCATTAATCGATGCGATAATATCAAGCCACAGGGGTTCGCCCACGGAGCCCGGCTCCTTGGTACGATCAAGCACGGAAATGCATTTGACCGTGGACGGCAGGGCCTCGAGTAAATGCTTTGTGGAAAACGGTCTAAAGAGACGCACCTTAATAAGACCAACCTTTTCGCCGTTGGCGTTGAGGTAGTCAATGGTTTCCTCAATGGTATCGCACACGGAACCCATAGCGATAATAACCTTTTCGGCATCGGGTGCACCGTAGTAGTTGAACAGTTTGTAATCGGTACCAATGCGGCTGTTGACCTCGTTCATGTAATCCTCGGTAACCTGAACAACGTCTTCATAGTAGGGGTTACACGCTTCGCGTGCCTGGAAGAAAATGTCCGGATTTTGGGCGGAACCGCGCAACACAGGGTGCTCGGGGTTCAGCGCACGCCGACGGAACGCATTGACAGCGTCCATATCCACCATTTCGGCAAGGTCTTTATAGTCCCATACGTTGATTTTTTGAATTTCATGCGAGGTTCTGAAACCATCAAAAAAGTGGAGAAAGGGGATGCGGCTTTTGATGGTGGAAAGATGAGCAACAGCGCCTAAGTCCATGACTTCCTGCACATTCGTGGAGCAGAGCATTGCATAGCCCGTTTGGCGGCAAGCATAAACATCCGAATGGTCGCCAAAAATATTCAGCGCATGAGTGGCAATACTGCGGGCCGAAACGTCAATCACATTCGGCAGCAATTCGCCCGCGATTTTATACATGTTCGGAATCATTAATAACAATCCCTGCGACGCTGTGTAGGTGGTTGTGAGCGCACCGGCTGCTAATGAACCGTGCACGGCGCCTGCCGCACCGCCCTCGGACTGCATAACCGAAACCTTAACGGTTTGACCGAAAATGTTTTTAACACCGGCCGCGGCCATCGCGTCGGTTTCTTCCGCCATGTCGGACGATGGGGTGATGGGATAAATAGCTGCAACCTCTGTAAATGCGTATGACACATACGCGGCCGCAGTGTTACCCTTCATGGTTTTGGATTTTCTTGGCATTTGTGCATTCCTCCTTGATTATGTATATGAATTTTATATTATTGCACTGCCGTATATTTTAACATGCCGGGCAACTATTGTAAACCTGTAATGAGCCTCAATAATGGGCAAAGATGTCACCCACCTCAACAGATAATTTGTGTATATTGTAATATGCGTTCAAATTCGACCGAAATCGGCTGTTTTAAGCCGAAACCGAGTTGTTGTGCGCCGAATAACCATATTACTGCATCGTATGCTGTTCAAGCCTTGGCTTTTCTTGTTTTTCACACTTTTTTGTGTTTGACAGTTAAAACAATAGACTGTATAATGATTTTACTAAAATTAAAATTTGAGAGGAGAAAGTCCTACTATGGATGATCCCGACCCTGCTACCGGTATTTTGCTGCAAATACTCGCCGCAAACCCTGTTGCGAATGCCACCGACCCCGATACAGGTGTTTTGATACCAATCTTGGTGCTTTTCCTGCTAATCCTTGTGAACGCATTCTTTGCGATGAGCGAAATCGCCATCATCTCGCTCAACAACAACAAAATCGAGCGGATGGCGGAACAAGGCGATAAAAAATCCGCTCAAGTGCTTAAATTGACGTCAAATTCAAGCCATTTTCTTTCCACCATTCAAATCGGGATTACCCTCGCGGGCTTTTTGACCTCGGCTTCCGCTTCACGCGCTTTTGTGGACAGGCTGGCCGGTCTTATCGAAAGAATACCGTATGTGGGCACCATTGGTCAAGGCATCATCAGCGGCTTTTCCATGGTTGTTATTACGCTGATTATTTCTTATTTTTCGCTTGTCTTGGGGGAATTAGCGCCCAAGCGCATTGCTATGCAGATACCGGAAAAAGTTTCTTTCCGTTCCATCGGAATTTTACTTTTTATTGCTGCAGCTGCCAAACCATTTGTCAAGATTCTTTCGTTTTCCACCAATATCGTCGTGCGACTTTTCGGTTTTGACCCCCACGCCGGCCAAAAGCTGGTTACGGAGGAAGAAATTCGCATGCTCGTAGATGTCGGTGGGGAACGTGGCGTTATTGAAAAAGATCAAAAAGATATGATAAACAATATCTTTGAATTTGACGATATTGATGTTGGCGACATCATGACGCACCGCACAAATATTTCCGCTGTTGAGATGGACGATTCCATCAACGATGTTATCAAAATAGCCATTGAAGAAGGCTACTCCCGCATCCCCGTGTATGATGACGACCCGGACAATATTATCGGCATTGTGTATGTCAAAGACCTGTTGAAATATATAGGCAACGATATGCCGGATGAACATGTGCTCAGCGACATCATGCGCAAAGCGCATTACGTGCCCGAAACCAAGCGCTGCGGCGAGCTGTTTAAAGAGATGACCGCAAGCCACGTGCAAATGGCCGTTGTGGTGGATGAGTACGGCGGCACAGCAGGGCTTGTAACGTTTGAAGATTTGCTGGAAGCGATTGTCGGCAACATTCAAGATGAATACGACAACGAAGAGGAAGAAATATTCAAAATCGACGAAAACACGTTTACCATCGACGGCGTTGTCGCAATTGACGAAGTGGAAGAGCTCGTCGGCACCAACATCCCGGAAGGTGAATACGACACTCTGGCAGGATTCGTCATCAGTCTGCTGGGCTTTTTGCCGCAAGATAAGGAAATGAATGTGGTGGAATATGAAAACCTACGCTTCACCGTTTTGAGTGTTGGAGAAAGACGAATCGGTAAAATCAAAGTGGAAATCATGCCACCCGTCGAAAAAGAAGAGAAAAAGGAAGACGCCCGTGATTAACCCACGAGCGCAGTCCAAACAAAATTCAATCGGTTGAGGTGACACAATGGAAAGACTGAATATTATCCCCTACCCGAACTACATCAAGAGGCTCGGTGCTGATATTTCGTCTGACGAATTGGACATTGCCGCCTCAACAATAACGATAACGGATGAAATACCAAACCCCGAGGGGTATGAGCTCAAAATAGCAGGCGGGCGTGTTACCATAAACGCCGGTGGCCCGGCAGGAGCGTTCTACGCCAAAGAGACCCTAAAGCAACTCGCGGCACAAGGCGGCGACACGTTGCCCGGTGTGGAAATTCAGGATGAACCGGCCTACCCCTACAGAGGCTTTATGCTCGACTCCGTGCGGCACATGACACACCTTGACGATGTAAAAAAACTGATTGATGCCGCGGCGATGCTAAAAATGAATGTCCTGCACTGGCACTTGACCGACGACCAAGGCTGGCGTATCGAAATCGAAAGCCACCCGGAACTCATAAAAACCGGAGCATTCCGCGCCGGGTCCAACTTTGGGCGTGTGCACAGCGAAGAACGATACGGTGGTTACTACACCAAAAGTGAGCTGCGCGATATTGTCGATTACTGCGCAAAAAGACATATAGAGGTTATTCCGGAAATTGATATGCCCGGGCACATGGTAGCGGCAATCGCCTCCTACCCCGAAATTTCCTGCCGTGGGGTGGAGATACCGGTCGAAACCAGGCAGGGCATTTTCCCCGATATTTTGTGCGCGGGTAACGACAAAACCTTTGAAATAATTTTTGACGTCCTGGATGAAGTCATGGATATTTTCCCGTCAAAATACATCCATATCGGCGGTGACGAAGCACCTAAAAAACGTTGGAAAGAGTGCCCACGCTGCCAAAAGCTCATAGCGGAACTCGGACTCAACGACGAAGAGGAACTGCAAGGCTGGTTTACCAACCGCGTTGTCGATTTTTTGCACGCAAATGGGCGGCAAGGTGTCGCTTGGAACGAAAGCTTAACCAGTGGCTTACTGGGCAACGATGTCTTGATACAGATGTGGCTCGACCGTAAAAATCTCAGCGCCGCATTTGCCAACCAAGGCGGCAAAATTATCGTATCCCCGTTTCATCATTATTACACCGACTATCCCTACAGCAAGACCCCGCTGAATAAGACCTACCGATTTAACCCGGTGCTCAAAGGCATTAGCGAAGAAAACGCTCAGAATATCGTCGGAGTGGAAGCCCCGGTTTGGACCGAACATATCCGAGATTTTAAGCAAATGTGCTACATGACCTACCCCCGTTTTGCCGCTGTTGCGGAAACGGGGTGGACGCAAGCCTATAATAAAGATGTGAACGATTTTAACCGCCGCATGGCGCTTTTGCTCCCACAGCTCAAAGCAGTAGGCATCACGCCCGCGGACCCTAGCGAGTGGAACCCCAACCCCTTCAAACGCCTTGTGGAGACGATTCGGTTTTTCATCGGGATAACGACAAAAGATATAATAAAAGGCTATGATTAAGCGCAAGGAGTTTTAAAATGCCATCTTATGAAAAACTGTCAAAAAAAGCTTTAAAACTAATGAGGATAACCTCGGTTATAGGGCTTTTTTTCTTGTTTACCCCCGCATGTATTTTGGGCGGCTTTCTATTTTTTGCGGGTAGCACCCTGGGTGGCGTGTTAACGGTGGCAGTCGCCGCCGTTTTTTGCCTTGCAACCTTTTTCGTTGTGCCCCCCCTCCGCTTTCGCCGCTATACCTACCTTATCGCAGCGGACAGAATCGAAATTATCGAGGGCATTTTATTTGTGAAAAGAACGATAGTACCCATTGACAGAATCCATCAAATCGACATCCAGCGCGGCCCCTTGGACACGGCCACGGGTGTGGCAAAGGTGATTGTCACCACAGCGGGTTCCGCCGCGGTCTTTCGTTTTTTGGAACCGGCAAGAGCCGAAGCCGTTGCGCTTTACCTAAATGAATCCATCAGCCGCAAGTTAAAAGCCAAGGAAAACGAAGAGGATCTTAACCATGTTCGGTAACCCGACCCGCAACCATATAACCATTATTATTGAGCGATTGGGCGTTGTGTTTTTGACGCTCATTCTTGCTATATCCGGCAATATCTCAAACTCCCTGAACCGAATTTTTGACCCGGAGTTTTGGAAAGGCCTGTTCAGCGAAGCATCCTCACTCAACGACACCGTTGTCGTTTTGGGTGGCTTGGGGCTATTGCTGATTGTGGGCATTGTGCTGTCTATTGCCTTCCTGCACTGGCTGAAAACTTTTTTCTATATTGACGGGCAAAACTTTATTTATGAACGCAAAACACTGTTTAAAAAATATTCCAAACTACCCATAGCAAACATCGCCACGGTCAATATTCAACGAAGTGTTTTCGAAAGGTTTGCAGGCACCAGCAAGGTAAAACTGGACCTGAACTCCTCACACACCGCCAACCGAACGGACTTTTCTTTTGTCTTACGGCAAAACGATGCGGAAGCACTGCGTAGCACGCTGTACACCCTCAAGGCAAGGCAAGATGCCAACAACCCGGCAAAAACTAAAACCGTAACGACAGAGTCTTCCCTTCGGCAACCGGTTATCTCCTTTTCCAACACCGAGGTTATACGCCACAAACTGCTATCCATATCCCTCTGGCAAGCCCTTGCCGGTATCTTTGTAATTTTTGTTGCGCCCCTGCTCGACGCACAGGGTAGCCGAGACCTCAAAAGTATCCTCCCCGTCGCTCTTGTGACACTGGCCGGCGCTGCCGCCCTGATGATTTGGGGCACTTTAAACCTCTTGGGCTATACCGTGGAACGGGACGAAAAGAATATATTTATCCAGTGCGGGCTGATTAAAAAAACAAGCTACACCTTTGAAAGCCAGAAGATACATGCCGTTTTTGTCAAACAGCCGGTTCTCGCGCGAATATTTGGGCTGTATTCCATAGAGGTCGCCGTCGTGGGACTCGGCAACGAAAAAGCCGAAACCCCGCAGCTGTGCCTTTTGGTCAATAAAGCGCAGGCAGAAAAAGTGCTCCTGCAATGCGCCGCAGATTTTGAATGCCAAGGTACCACCATCCCCTCCCATAAGGCGGCACTCATACCAGCCACAATTCAAGCCCTTGTTCCCACCGTTGCAGTGCTTGTATTCTTCATGTATTCGCTGTTCCCTTATGCCTATGCGGTGAGCGCGGCAACTTTCATATTCATCGCTTTACGTGGCTGGCTGAGTTACAAAACAAAAACCATCGCCTATGACGACAGCGTTTTCCACTACGCCAAAGGCATTTTCTCCAAAAGGAAGGTCATGTTCAAATACGGCAACATTCAAGACACCCGCATTAAAACAAACTTTTTACTCAGTCGCCTGGGCGCCGGTAGAATGTCGTTAAATATTCTCTCCGGCTCTAAAATGAAAGCGCACCAAACCGGCTACTTTGAACTACCGCACTTTGAGCAAGTCAGCAACCGCGTTGTGGAGCATGAGGACAGCTCGATTGGGCTGTTGGGGTAGTTATTTTTCTAAAATATGTGTTAACCGGCTGTAAAGTTTGATAACTTTACAGCCGGCGTATTCATTGTGTTAAACGTTGATAATCTTGGGTTTTACATCATCCATAGTAGGGAACGACCCCCGTGTCGTTCCGAGCAGTGCATTACGCCCCGTGCCGGGGGAGAAAAATCATAGAATCGCCCGATTAAGATTAATTTTCGTCTTTTAACGCTTTCAGATCTTTAGCGTTTTGAGCGGTAACGACCTTTTGACGCGTTGATTTTTCAAGCTGTACCCTTGCGGCTTTGGCTACATTTCCGCCTTTCGTCGCTACTTTCTTATTTTCTTCCAAGGTTTCGGGTTCTTCTTCTTTTGAAATCTCGGTGGTGGACGCTTCCGCAAGCATGTTTAGAATCAGCTCGACATTTGTCATATTATCACGAAGGTTTTCTTTCTTCAAACCTTTAAGCTCTTTATATTCTCTTGTTGTTCTGCCCGACCAAGCTTTGGTTATTTCATCGGTCAGAATTGCATATTCCAAGCCTTTTTTCATACCCCTTGAATCCCACTCATCCGTCAAATCCTTCCGGACTTCAATGGTTTTCAGGCGTTGGTTAACCCAGTTAACCGAATAACCCTTTTTCAGATAAGTCTCAAGCGCACGGTCAATTGCAAGCTCCGGGTCAGCGGTTTCATCAATTCTCTCACTACCGACTTTTGCAAGCCACATCTTAAACGGTTCTGCTTTTGGTGAAGGAATCGATTGAATCAGCCGCAGCAGCTGCTCCGTATCGGCAACGTCTGTTAAACGCATCTTACCGTCCTCTGCAAGCATTTTCAAACCGTGACAATTTGTCACGGTTTCATTTCCTTCCTCTTTTAGCCTTTGTTTAAGCTTTCTCCAATATGCCTTGGGATCAATACTATCAGTAAGAACTCCGCAAACATCCGGTATAGCAAAATACCACTTCTCCTGTTCGGAATCCCATTGAGTTCTTATTCTTTTTTCTTCAAACAGTTTGATTGCTTTGTCTTTGTCCACAGTTTGCTTCCTCCAACAATATTTTCAGTTCTTTCCTTGCAGGGGCTCGCATTGCGTACCCCAAATGCCCTCTTTTTTCGAAGATGGTGGCTAGCGTTAGCTCGTCGGGGATTAAACTCAGTGACGGCTCCTTTGAAAAGGAGCCTTTGCTTGGCTCTCCTATGATAGGAGAGCTGTCACCGCAGGGGCTGAGAGGTGGGAAACAACCTCAATTCAGCTTATCGCAAAGTTTCAATTACTCTTCCATTTTTCCAAGATGGTTTGCACTACACATAGATAGTTTTATCAAGCTTAATATTTATTTGCTCTTATGTCACCAGTAGCATTATCTTGAAAAGTGCTTTCTATGTATTATAACAGATTCAATTCACAATATCTATAAATTCGCATTGAAATTGGTGTTTCATACAGCACAAAAACGCCATTGAATTATGCTCCCCCATTAGGGTATAATACCACCATCAACATACAGCAAGGAGCGACGACAAACATGAGTTCAATAATACAATTTCTAAAACCGCTTTTGTCCTTAGCCCTCGTGCTGGTTCAGGTTTTTAATCTTTTTCTCTCGGGACAAATTTTTGAACCGCCGGTTGTTGACGACGGCTATTCGGCAGCCTTGTCAACTTACGAAAGGGATACTTACCGTGCCGAGGTGTTGAGCGACGGTTATTACAACAGTTTTTGGTTTGAGCCGGTCAGCATACTCACAAACCGCCCACACGGGGATATTGAGTTCAACTGGGGGTACGGCGGACTTTTATCTTTGACATACAAACTCGCGAAGCTTGATGACAAATATATGCAAAAATGCGAAAAAGTCGTAGAAGGGCTGCGCCATTATCGGCGTGAAGTCAACTGCAAATTCGACGGCTACTCCTACTCCCGCGCCATACTGAAAGACGGTGCAAAAGACGGCGTGGCTTACGACGATAACATGTGGCTCGCGCGGGATTTAATCGGGCTCTATGAGCTGACGAATGAAAGTAAATATTTGAATCTGGCGGTGGAAATAGCGGACTACATTATTCGCGCCGCGTTTGTTGATTTAGACGCGCAAATTTTCCTCGATTATGGTTTTACCGTTGATGCCAATGCCCCGCTCGGTGGGTTTTATTGGGACGACCGGCACGATGCCCTGCACGCATGTTCCAACGGGCCCGCCGTTCAGTTACTCGCGGCACTTTACCGCTTGACGGGCAACGAGAACTATTTAGACAAGGCCGTTAAATCTTACAACTTTTTGCAAACCCTTGTGAAACCCGAAGGCGTTTTTCATGACCTGATGAGATTTAACAAAGACGCTGACAACAACATCACCGGCATCCTGGGTCACGACGGACCGCCATACTCCTACAACAGCGGCTCCCCGATTACCGGGGCCGTGGAACTGTACAAAGCGACCGGGGAAAGCAAGTATTTGGATACTGCAAAGTACTGGGCGACATCCGCCGACGCCTACTTTGCTAAGGACGGCGGCGTGGACGGTTTAAAAAGTTACCCCTCGGGCAACATCTGGTTCAACTTAATCTTGCTCAACGGCTACACGGCGCTGGCCCCTTATGACATGGAAAACACCCCCCTTTACATAGCCCACATGCAAAACAGCATCGATTACGCATACGACCATTATGTTACCAAAGGCAACTTGCTTTATGGCCCGTTTTTGCCCAACGACTGGATTAAGGGTTGGGGCGATCAAAACCCAAAGGATGTCTGGGTACTGAACACAAGCAGTCAGGCGGAAATTTATGCGACACTCGCGATTTATGAGCAGACGATGGGTAGAAAGGCAGGAAAGTAAAAGTTAAAGTAAAAAAGAGAGTAAATTGCAAAGTTAAATTCCACTTCTAAGCGGTAAAACGGAAGTTAGCTTCGCGACAAAATCCGGTTACAAGATTGCGGAAGTAAAATCCACAAAAGCGTGATAAAATACAGGTGTGTACGTACCGAGGCAGAAGTAAGCAATGAGAAAGCCAAACGAGAATATGCACCTAACCTTTGACGAAAGAGAGATTATTCAGACAGGAATCATCAATGGTTCAATGAAAAAGAGTATTGCGGAAACCATCGGAAAAGATGCAACAACAGTAGCAAAGGAGATTCGAAAGCACCGGAAGAAGCGCGCACGGAACAGTTTCAGTTATTTAACGGATTGCGCAAAAGTCAAAACATGCGGGAAAAAGTGTGTAGGAAAGTGTGAAGAGTATGAGCCGTTCACGTGTAAGCGAAGAGATAGAACCCCCGGTGCATGCAACGGCTGTGAGCTCTTTTCGCAGAACAAGTGTCATTGGGATAAATATATCTACGATGCAAAAAGAGCTCAGCTGGAATATGAATCGGAGCTTCGAGAAGTGAGGGCAGGCATTAACATGACAACTTTGGAGCGTAGAGAGATTGGCGAAACGATTGCACCACTACTAAACAACGGGCAGTCAGTTCATCAGGTTATGGTAAATCACCCGGAAATCTGTCATTCGGAAAGAAGTATGTATGACTACATTGAAACAGATGTGTTCAAAGACTTTGGTGTAAACAAATTCTCTCTGAAAGAAACAGTTAATCGGAAGCCGCAGAAAAAGTTTAATGAGAAGTACAAAAAGCGCCGTGAGCCAAAAAACTACGAAGGTCATAAATATTCCGACTATCAGACGTTCTTACTTGCAAATCCGGACACACCGGTTACACAAATGGACACTGTATACAATCAGGAGGGAGGTCCGTATATCCAAACCTTTCATCTGCCTGTAAGCAATATGATGATAGGGTTTCTGAAAGCCAGAAAAACTTCAGAATCCATGGCGGCCACAATGAATGACTTGTGGAAAAAGCTGCCACATGAATTGTTCCGTCAATTGTTTTCCTGTTTGCTGACAGATCGAGGCACTGAATTCGAAAAAACAGAGTTATTTGAAGTGGATATGGAAACCGGTGAACTTCGTCTGAACATTTTCTACTGCGATCCACAAAGGTCTTCGCAAAAGCCGAATGTGGAGTGCAATCATAACTATGTACGTGATGTTGTGCCAAACAACTATTGCTTAGAAAAACTGACGCAAGACGATATTGATCTGTTGTTTTCACACATCAATTCAACACCGCGAGCCAGCCTAAGCAACAGAACACCCTATGAGATTTTTACATTCCTTCACGGAGAAGAGGCAGCACAACTTTTGAATATGCAAAAAATTCCGAAGGATGATGTTGTCCTGAAACCTAGGTTGTTAAAGAACCTATCCCGAAAAAACTGAGCAAAAGGAGATTGCTTCACGGACGTACACATTAATATGAGCTGTGTTAAGGTAAGCGGAAGTTTGTTTTGCAACGTGAAAAATTTTACCTCTCTTGCCGCAGACCATTGTGTCTTTATTCCAAATGAGACTAATGATGTAACAAACATTTATTCTATGATGTTCTTCGCGAGACTCTATTCCACTTTGCTATTTGGCGTTATTCCCTTTTATTTCCATATTCTCAGGGGTTTTAATGGAATTTACCTTCGCAATTTCACCGGCGGGTGTAGAAGTGGAATTTAACTTTGCAATTTACG
>CAZMSM010000023.1:0-15305 GCA_964568955.1 uncultured Eubacteriales bacterium
ATATGCCGCTAGCAAATTCTCACCGCAGCAAAATTCATCCACTATGATTTCGGGGTTTATTTCTTTGAACGGTTTTAAATGTTCAGTTATTGCATCTCTGTATACCTTCTCGTCATCGCAAACAGCTACTCTCATCTTACTCTCCTTTCCCTGAATAGATGTGTCCGGTTAATCGGGCACTGAGGCGCCTTCTATTCGTCCCATAGCAATATTCTTTTTCTGTGTCTTTTTGCTATAGTTATTATGTCATTTTAGCACTTTTTAAAGAGTTTTGTAATAGTCTGCCGTCCCCCGTATTTTTTATAGTTGTTTCTCTATCGCTGCGTTTATCTGTTCCCGTTTTGCTAGGTGCCAATCTTCACTGCGGGGGTAGGAACTGAACGTGATGGGTTCCGACAGCCCTTCTTCAAGTAAGGCGAGTGTTTTTTCTTTACCGACAAAGCTCTCCAGCAACTGCAAAGCACGCATATCCTGCAAGGCATCGTAAAACACTTTCAGGCGCAGGGAGTTCAGCGGAGCACCGTCATCACCGGGGTAAACCACATAGGCATCCCCCGAGGGGAAGGCTTTGCCCGCATCGCTTTCTTCAAAGGGGTTTATTTCCCTTATAGAATACTGCGAATACCAAAAGTTGTAGCCCCACTGCAAAAAGCCTTTCACATCAAACTTATACAACTGCATACCGAGCACACGATTGCGTTGGGAAGGCATGGCGAAAAAGCGGTTGGATACATAGTTTTTATGTTGACCACAGCAGTAATAAGTCCAAAGTTCCGGCACCTTGCCGATAAAGGGCTCAATGTGGTTGTTGGCCGGAATTGGTATTTTTACGGCACCTTTATTGTAGAATTTGAAGTCCGACAGGGCGTCTATTACAGGGAAGCCGGGGAACAACTCTTCAACAAGCAGGCTTCTTTTTTTATAGGCATTGTACTGCAACAAATTCGGTTCATCGGAAACATGAAAAAAGCAGCGTTCTTTGATGCCGTTTTCGTCAATAAAACCATTCAGTGCTGCGGCAAAGGCGGTTAAAAATGCTGTATATTTTTTGCTTGCCGCCCAAGTTTTCCACCCAAACAGTTGAACAGGTTTACCGTCCACCACAGCTTCCACCTTTGGGGCGTGCATTGCACCCCACTGGGAAAAGAGGTGGGACATTTCAAAAAACTCAACACCACAGCGGTCACACATGTCAACCCAGCGTTTAAGCTTGTCAAAATTAAAGCTGTATTGATCGCCTTGCTTGATAACATCCACGAGCTGTACGGTCGGGCGTTCGCCCCCCGGCTGCGTATCAAGCGGTGGGGTGAACAGGGGTGTCAAAATAAAATTGATACCGTGATAGACAGCATTTTTTACGTAATTTTCAACAATACGCCAGTACTCTTCGCTGAAAACTTCTGTTTTATACCACGTGGCAAGGCAGTCGGTATGGAACCAGTTGGTGTGGAGTAGGGTTTGAGGGGGTAAAGCGACGTTGATAATTTCAACCACAAGGCTCACGGAGCACAACACTTTGCCGTTTGATGCGAATACAATTTCGACCGGGTACTCACCGGCTTCGATTTTACCGGCAGGGTCAAGCTCAAACCAGACGCTTTGCCATTGTTGAGATTGTAGCCGTACCAACCCTTCAAGTGGGCGTAAAAGGTCAGGGAAAAGCCCGGGTTCGGTGCTCAGATAGTAGTCGTCATGGTCTTTGTAGGCCGGCATTGCCGACGGGATAGGCTCAACCGTATAAACTTTGATGTTTACCGCAAGTGCACAAGCGACTTGCAACTCAACAGTTAAATCGCTTTTATCGTCGGAATATAAGGCTGTTTGAAACGATGTTCTTTCATTTTTTAATATTGAAAGCTTTTGGATAGGGCTGCTGACCGGCTCTTCGCCGGCGAAGACTTTGGCCATGGAGCTTAACATAAGGCACTTTAACATAATCGTTCCCCTTTATATGGATTTATTACTGCCGACTAAGCGACAGCTCAAATCAAAATTCTATAAAATAAGGGTGTACCGTAGTACACCCTCTGCTTGAGCGAAGAATCAGTTGTTGTTTTTTGAGGATGCAAGCTTGGTACCCTTTTCAAACGCACGGTCAACTGCCTTGGTAATCGCGTTGGAAAACCCAAATTCTTTCAGGGCCGCAACCCCTTCTATGGTCGTACCGCCGGGTGAGCAAACCCTGTCAATCAGCTCATAGGGATGCTCCCCGCTTTCGAGAATATACTTGGCGCTACCCAACACCGTTTGTGCCGCAATTTGCAGTGCCAGCTTTTTGTTCATACCGATTTTGACCCCTGCGCGTGCAAGCTCGTCAATAAACATATAAGCAAATGCGGGTGCTGAGCCTGCAAGAACGACGAACATGGAGAAATATTTTTCGTCCAGCGGGGTAACCTCACCAAAGGACGAGCAGAGCTTTTCCACCAACTCCAGTTGCGCTTGCGAAGGTCTGCCGTTTGTGCAATACGCGGACATCGCTGCCCCGATGGTTGCATTAATATTTGTCATAACCCGCACCAAGGATGGCTTATAGCTGAGGAGTGACGAAACATATTCCAGCGAATTACCCGCTGCGGCTGAGATGATCAGGGGGTCGTTTTTTTTCAACGTTGCATCAAGCTGTTGGAGCAAAGCCGGAAAGTCAGCGGGTTTGATGACGAGTAAAACGACGTCGCATTTTTCTGCGATTTTCTCTGCCGAATGTTCGCTGTTGATTAAGTATTGTTGCACAACATCTTTCAACTTTGCCGCATCAATGTCATAAGCAAAAATGTTATTTGCGTCAACGGCCTTTGCATTCAAGATGCCTTTTATCATTGCATTTGCGAGATTGCCTGTTCCGATAAACCCGATGTTCATATTCCATTCGTTCCTAACGCTTTATTTGCACACTGTTTATTGCAGTTCCGATGTGCAGTTCGGGCACCTTGTTGCCTCAATGCTGATAACCGTTTTGCAATAGGGGCATTCTTTGACCACAGCATCCGGCTCGGGCTCTTCTTTTTTTGTTTTTTCGGCCAATTTGTTCATACCCTTTACCAACAAGAAAATCACAAAACCGATGATGACGAAGTTAATAATACTACCAATCAAGAGACCATAGTTGAGCGTTATCGCTCCGGCTTCTTTGGCATCGGCAAGCATTTCAATGGTTTTATCCCCCTTGAGAACAATAAACATATTGCTGAAGTCCATCCCACCTGTCAATAAACCAATGAAGGGCATAATGATATTATTTACCAATGAGTCAACAATCGCCTTAAAAGCCGCACCGATGATAATACCAACAGCCAACTCCATCACATTGCCGCGCATTAAAAAAGCCTTAAATTCGCTGATAAACCCTTTACCTTTTTTCACAGTAACGCCCCCTTAAAATATTTTATTTATCATAGCACGAAAAAACAAGGTTTGCAATAACAGTTACATCATAAGAACATAGTTATAAACCGAAATGAAATGAAGGACTGTGCCTGCCAACACGAAAAGATGAAAAATTGCGTGAAAATACGGCATTTTCTTGCCGATTCCGTATAGAATAGCGCCTGTGGTGTAGCAAAGCCCACCCGCTAACAGCAACCAAAAACCGGGACGATAGGGGCCGCTGAAGACCTCAAGTAATATTTTGACCCCTACGAGTAAAACCCAGCCTACACCTACATAGAGGACCATTTGCACTTTTTTGAACTTTTCGTGATTGATGGATGTGCCGGTGATGCCGAAGACCGCGGCTCCCCAAGCGATGCCAATGGCCAACCAAGCCGCCAGTGGGTGTTCCGGGCGTATCGCCACGAGTGCATAGGGTGTAACAGACCCCGCAATCAGTAAAAAGATCACACAGTGGTCGATGATACGAAAAACCTTTTTTGCTTTGCTCGGCCTTGCGAAATGGTAGGTGGCCGAACCGGCGAACAAAATAATGATAGATGCCCCATATATAACAGAGGACACCAGGCTCCATACAGAACCTGATTCGAGGCTGCGCCTCACGCACAACACCAATGCGGCAATGCCAAAAGGTACACCGATCATGTGTGTGACAGAATTGATTTTATCCTCCAGATTGGAGTAGTTTGGGAGCTTAACTTTTTGCATAATGAAAGCGACATCCTCTCTGTTTTCAGTCTTCCCTCTAATTAGGAATAAATGCTAAAGATATTATAATCGTCAACAAGCTAAAATTCAATGATTATAGGTTTGATTTATGAGAAAACATGATGTATAATTGTAAAATCATAACTAATGGGAGTGATTGCATGCTGCTAACCATTGATGCGGGTAATACCAATATTGCCATCGGCGTATTTTCACAGGACACTTTGCTGTTTGCTACACGCATTGCAACGGAAAAAGCAAAGACTGCCGACCAATACGCAGTTGAATTTTTAAATATTTTTAATCTTTACGCGGTCAAATCGGCCGAGTTCAGCGGCGCGATTATCAGCTCCGTTGTGCCAGAATTATCCGGTACGATAGCGGTCGCCGCCGAAAAGATAACCGGTTGCAAACCATTGCTGCTTGGGCCCGGTGTAAAGACAAGCATGAACATTTTAACGGATAACCCGGCGCAAGTCGGCGCAGACTTGGTAGCGGGTGCCGTTGCGGCGGCCGCACTGTACAGCCTGCCCTGCCTAGTGATTGACCTTGGCACCGCAACGAAAATAAGCGTTATTGACGCAAACGGCTCTTTCTGCGGGTGCACAATCAGCCCGGGTGTTAACATATCCCTTGAAGCCCTCAAGCAAAGAACCTCCCAGCTACCCAATATCAGTTTATCGGCACCTACAAACGTTATCGGCAAGAACACTATTGACAGTATGCAGGCCGGCACCGTTTTTGGCGCGGCGGCAATGATTGATGGGCTTTGCGATAGGATTGAGCGAGAGCTCGGAGAACCCGCAAAAACCATCGTCGCAAACGGCGGGCTCGCGCAGAAAATAATAAATAGCTGTGAGCACCCTATCGTCTACAACGGTGAGTTAATCCTGGAAGGCTTGAAAATCATTTACAACAAAAATATGAGCCCAAATAGCTTAAAATAGTTTTTCATTTTTCCGTCTAAATTTTGCGTTGCATCTTCTATGAAGAGCAGCAGCAAGGAGGAATATAAAAATGGCAGAGTCAACAAAGAACTTTTCCACGCAGAAAACACTTGTCCTTGCGCAGGTAGGCGTGCTGTCCGCCCTCATCACGGTGATGACCTTTATACCGTATCTTGGCTATATAAGCTACGGTGGCCTAAGCATCACACTGCTCCACATCCCTGTTATCATCGGTGCTGTTGTGCTTGGCCCAAAAGTTGGTAGTTTGCTCGGAGGCGTATGGGGGGTAACCTGCATTATCAAAGCGGTTTTAGCCCCGCCCACACCCTTGGAAGGCATTATCTTTCGAAACCCGATTATAGCGCTTATCCCAAGAATCATCGTCGGTTTTGTCGCGGGAGCCATTTTTGTTCTTATCACCAAGAACAGCAGCAAAAAAAAGCTCACCGAAAAACCAGCAAAAGCACTTTCCGCTGTGGTAAGCACCCTGCTGGTAATGGGCGCCTGTTTCGTGCTCACTTTCCTTGGCAAAAAGTTCTTATTTAAAGAGCTCGTTTTCAAAAACCCACCGTTAATGTACGCAGTATTGATCGTTTTATTTTTAGCTGTCTTTGCTGCAGTGTTTGCTCTTTTTTACAAAAAGACGAACAAGAATACTGTTCCCGCTGCAGGAATTGCCACAATTTTAGCAACCATGACAAACACCGTTTTGGTCATGGGCGGCATCTACCTTTTCTATGGTAAAGATGTCGGCATCTCATCCATTTCTTTTGGAGGGCTTACCAACTTTATTCTGGCCGCTTTCGGTATCAATGCCGTGCTTGAAATCATCATCGGTTATGTGTTGGTGGTGCCGATTAGTCTTGCGCTTGAGAAGGTAAAAACGAAAATTTAGGCACAAATATAAAAATGAACGCGTCTCACAAAGTTTGAGGCGCGTTCTTATTTTTGTTATAAATTATTATCTGTCGTTTATTTGCTTTCGTTCTTCAGCTTCGCAAGTTCTTCCATAAAAGTGTTAATGTCCTTAAACTGTCTGTACACGGACGAGAAACGGACATAGGCGACTTCGTCTATTGTTTTTAGTTTTTCCATCGTTAACTCACCGATACGAATGGTCGTTACTTCGCGGTCGAGTGAATTTTGCAAAGCAAGCTCAATATCGGAAACGGCGGCTTCAAGCGTTTCAATGGATACGGGCCGCTTTTCACAAGCGCGCAACATGCCGTTGAGCAACTTGTTGCGGTCGAAAACTTGGCGGGACTTGTCCTTTTTAACGACAACGATAGGTACCGTTTCGATTATTTCGTAGGTTGTGAACCTTTTGGAACAACTGATGCATTCCCTGCGGCGTCGAATTCGCTCCCCTTCGTCCGTCGGGCGCGAATCGATTACCTTGCTTTCTTCATAACTGCAAAACGGACACTTCAAGCAGACCACATCCTACTAATATTATATGTTTCAATACATCTATTAAATAAAGTATATCAATATTTAGTGCAAAATGCAAGAATAACTTACCTTGCATACAATTTGCATAGGCACAAACGCTCAGACCGAGTCCTTTAGCCGCTCCATAAATATTCTTGATGCGGTAATTTGGCTGTCGCTTTCAAAACTATGGCGGTAAAGCTCGATAATATAATCCCCTGTATACCCCAACACGTTCATTTCGGCAAGCAAACGGGCGAAATCAAATGTGCCCTCACCCGGCGGTATACAATCATGTTGATTGTTTGAATCGCTGATATGAACATGCACAATAGTGTTTTTTAAAAGTTGGATAAATTCAAACGGTGAACAACCGGCTCTTGCCGCTTGTTTGATATCCAGCACCACTTTAAAGTCATCACCTATATACTTTTTCATCCGTCCCAAGAAATTCGGCGATTGGCTGCGATAGTGCACAACGTTTTCTTGCGCGGTCATTACCCCGAATGCTTTGCCAACCTCTAAAAGCTTGGCAAAACGCTCAAAATACAGTTCTTCATGAACAGCGTTGGACTCCTTCCCGCCGTGTAAAACGAGAATCCTTGCGCCCAGCGTATTCGCAGCCTCAAAGTACTTTTTATATAACTCTACCGTATCCCAAAACCGCCGCTCATACTCGCTAAAAAGCAGGTAGGGTTCTGCAAAAGAGAAAAACGGATGTACCGACGGCACATGAATGCCGTATTCATCTTTTATATGACAAAGTTCGTTCAAAAATGGTTTGTCCAGCTCGGAAAAAGAGTTGAAAAATATTTCACAGGTTTTGGCACCCGGTAAAGCAATTTTTTTAAGTGATTCCTCTGTTGCCAAAGGATAATAGCACGAGGTTGACACACCGATGCTCAAAAAGAAAACCCCTTTCCAAACGAGACACAAGAAATCAGGATCGAATACGATAATAATAGCATGACACATGGGTAAAAGCAATAAATTCGTCACAGTTTATAACTTTTTTTCGTTATTCGTGATAGTCTGCCTAACCGATAAAGTGATTCTTCGTAACGCAATGATGTAAGCCTAGAACAAAAACAGGTAACGAGACGGACATGGTTTTCAAATCGTATAGCGAATTTTCCAGAGTAATTTTGAAAGTTTATGACAGAATTGTGAATTTTTGAAAAAGCGCTTGATTTCTTTGCCTTAAATGACTACAATATGAATTAGCACTCGAACCCCTTGAGTGCTAATGTTATGTTTAAAGGCAAGGGCAAAAATAGCTCTTCCAATAAAAATTTTATTACAGGAGGAATTCAAATGACTATCAAACCACTTGCAGACCGCGTCGTTGTCAAATTAATTGAGGTTGAAGAAACCACAAACAGTGGCATCATCCTTGCAGCCTCTGCACAAGAGAAACCCCAGATTGCTGAAGTTATCGCAGTCGGTCCGGGCGGACTTGTCGACGGTAAAGAGGTAACAATGTACCTTAGCCCAGGCGACAGAGTTATTACAAGCAAGTACTCGGGAACTGAAGTGAAGCTCGACAAAGAAGAGTTCACAATCGTTCGCCAAAGCGATATCCTTGCAATTGTTGAATAAGATTATTTTAGGAGGAAACAAAAATGGCTAAACAAATTATTTATGGAGAAGATGCCCGCAAGGTTCTTATGGCCGGTATCGACAAACTCGCAAACACCGTTAATATTACACTCGGTCCCAAAGGCAGAAATGTTGTGCTTGATAAAAAGTACGGCGCCCCCGTCATTACAAACGACGGCGTTACAATCGCAAAAGAAATTGAGTTGGAAGACGTTTTCGAAAACATGGGTGCGCAACTCGTTAAAGAAGTCGCAACCAAGACCAACGACGTCGCCGGCGACGGCACCACAACAGCTACCCTGTTGGCACAAGTTCTCGTGCGCGAAGGCATGAAGAATGTCACCTCTGGCGCAAATCCAATGGTGGTAAAAAAGGGCATTCAGAAGGCTGTTGATGTCGCCGTAAAAGCACTTAGAGACAATTCAAAACCCGTTCAGGACAGCAAAGACATTGCTCGCATCGCTACAATTTCATCGGGCGACGAAGAACTGGGTACTATCATCGCCGACGCGATGGCAAAGGTTACAGCCGATGGCGTTATCACGGTTGAAGAAAGTAAAATAGCCGTAACCGATTCCGACGTTGTGGAAGGTATGCAGTTTGACCGCGGTTATATCTCCCCTTATATGGTGACGGATACGGACAAAATGGAAGCCGTCATTGATGACGCTTATATCCTTATCACGGATAAAAAGATTTCCAACATTCAAGAAATCCTTCCTCTGCTTGAAAAAATCCTTCAAGCCGGCAAAAAGCTTGTTATCGTTGCGGAAGATGTTGAAGGTGAAGCGCTTTCCACCATACTTGTCAACAAACTGCGCGGAACATTTACCTGTGTTGCTGTTAAAGCCCCCGGCTTTGGCGACAGACGTAAAGAAATGTTGCAAGATATCGCCATCCTCACCGGCGGCGAAGTGATTACCGCCGACCTTGGCCTTGAGCTGAAGGAAACGGAAATCGAACAGCTCGGCAAAGCAAGACAAATTAAGGTTTCAAAAGAAAACACCATCATCGTTGACGGCGCAGGAGAGAAAGAGGCCATTGACTCCCGCATCGCTCAGATTAAAGTTCAAATTGAAAACACAACATCCGATTTTGACCGTGAAAAGCTTCAAGAAAGACTCGCAAAGCTTTCCGGCGGCGTAGCGGTTATCCGAGTTGGAGCCGCGACGGAAACCGAAATGAAGGAAAAGAAGCTCCGCATTGAAGATGCGCTTGCGGCGACAAAAGCAGCTGTTGAAGAAGGTAGCCTGCCCGGCGGCGGCGTTGCCTTGTTAAACATCATCGGCAATGTCGAAAAACTTCTTGAAACCGAAGATGAAGACGAAAAGACAGGCATTAAGCTTGTTATAAAAGCACTCGAAGCGCCGATTCGTCAGATAGCGGCAAACGCAGGTCTTGAAGGTTCGGTTATTGTCAACAGCATCGTCAGTTCCAAGAAAACAGGCTACGGTTATGACTTTGCAAAAGACAAATATACCGATATGGCAACGGCCGGCATCTTGGACCCCACAAAGGTTGTTCGTTCGGCACTGCAAAATGCAGCTTCCATCGCAGGCTTGGCCTTAACCACGGAAAGCCTTGTTGCGGAAAAACCCGACCCGGCAGCCGATGCCGCGGCAGCAGCCGCAATGGCAGGCCAGGGCGGCGGCGGAATGTATTAACAGGTTCTAAAATATTTTCAAGGAGCGTGCCGTTTGGCACGCTCCTCTTTTTGATATCTTTGTTTAGTTGAACATGTACTCATCCGTCACCGAATATGCCAGCTGAATGTCGAGCACATGGTTTTCACCGTTTACGTGCACGCCCGTTTCCACCTGCGAGGCTGTGTTGAGGTAATAGGTTGCCTCTTTCATACGACCGGTTTTGTCCACTGTGCATTTTATCGTGCTGTCTTTGTATGTGGGCTCAAACTTTTGAATGTCAACTTTGACTTTGACTACAAGCAAATTGGCTTCAAAGCCGCCAAAGGCTGCCTGAAATTCTTTGTCCAACAACACCGAAAACGCTTTGCCGTGGGCTGTTTGTTCCGATGTGTCAGGCAGTGAAGTTAACTTTTCGTCCTTAAATCTCAACTCAATTTCATAATAGTCCCCTTTATCCACACAAGTGGCGCTTTTGAGGGCAGAGGGGTCCAGCTTGCTGGCCCAGCTTTGACCTTTTACGGGGAAATCGTTATGGTTCGCACCTTTCGCAATTGTAACAGGGTCTTTGCTTGTCTTGTTGATTGCCGACGCAACAAATTTTGATATAGCCAACCGGAAAGGTATGTTTTCGGGCAAAACGATGTTTTTTTCATCGGCATTTGACTTGGTAGAAAACACATAGCCCGGTTGTTCACGCTTGACCCGGTTGGCGGCGGTGTTAAACATGCCAACAATTTCCGCCTTTGTGAAGGACACTTTCGAACTCACGGCTTGGCCTGTGGTGGTTAAATCTGCGCCGGAGGGTTTCTCGGAGGTGGTTTGCGGCTCAATCGTTTGAGTCGTCCCATCGACAACAAGACCGTTCACTGTCGTTTGAGTGGAAGGATTGGTGGTCGAAGGGGTGACGGCGACGTCAGGTTTGCAAGAGCACAAGAACAGCAGTCCAAGTGACGTGACAACCACGCCGGTGATAAGCTTTCGCATATTAAAAAAGCTCCTTCAGTATTTTAGTCCATAAACTCGTCAAGAAAGTATGCTCTCGAATTGGCTCGCCTTCCCCGCTCGTCTACAAGCTCAAAACGGATAAAGGTATCCTTGGGGTCAACCGTAAACTCGGCAAAAGATATCGTTTCCCCTTCAAGGGTATTGACCGAGCTCCCACGGCGGCCGGCGGTGGTCATCGCTATCCTCACCACGGGCGAGCATTTGATGGTCACTGTAAGGTTTTCTACCGTTAGTTCTTCAATCAAGGGACCGGTCGAAGCATAAAAATCGCCGTTTTGAATAGCCTGCATAATGGTATTATAATCCAAACTTGTGGCTTTCACCATAATAAACCCGCCGAAGGATTCGCTTTCCGGGTGCCCCATAGGCGTTCCATTATGGTTGTCATCTGAAGCAAGGCAATACAGCCTTTTCCCTAGCCTGAGCATTGTGTCGTAAACATTGGTTTCATTGCCGGGAATACCACTGCCCATATAGGCACCACTGTTAAATATTTCCATACCGAAAAGGCCTTCCAGGTCCCTGTAATCATCCAATGTTTGCAAGGACCAGTGAGGATGATTGTAGCAGACTATAAAACCGCTGTCGCGAAGCCTTTGAATAAAGTGATTAATCCCCTTTTTATCTTTGTAGGCCGGTAATGGCAAAATTTCGCTGTTGTCTTGATTCGTCAGCGCATAGCAATTAAAATGATAACAGCGTACATAATGACTGTCGTCGGTATCCCAATTGCTAATATCCACTTCATAGCCGTTAATGGCGAGAAAGTTTTCGTCGGTTAGTTCGTTATGCGTGTAAAACTTATCGTGGTCCGTATAGGCCAAAATCGAGTAGCCGCGTTTGACATATTCTTCCTTTAACTTTTCCACCGTCAGTTTTCCATCGGATAAAATGCTGTGGCTGTGCATATTTGCTTTGTAAAATGTGCCGTTTTCCGGTAATAAGCAATGTTTCATAAAATCCCCTTAATATTCACAAATTTTACCCCGCCATCAAAAAGACGGCGGGGTTGCTCTATATGTTAGCTGTTCATTCCGAGTTCAATCGCTTCCATATTCTTCGGGATAAGATGTTGTTTGCGAATCGGAACTACCTTTTCAATTGTTTTATGCATGGTTTCCATTGAACAAAAATTAGTAAGTGCAAGCATTTTGCCCATTAGAATAATATTGGCGAGCCCTTTTAATCCTTTTTCATCCGCAAGCGCGGTTGCAGGGACATAATGAACTTCAATATCATCCCGTTGCGTTTTTTTGGATACAAGCGTGCTGTCAATAATGACCACGCCCCCGGGTATCACTGTATCGATAAACTTATCGAAAGAAGGTAAATTCATAACGATTAACACATTTGGATTGCTGACAAGCGGCGAGCAGATAGGCTCGTCCGACATGCACACACTGCAATTGGCGGTCCCGCCGCGCATTTCCGGCCCGTAGGACGGGAGCCAGGAGACCTCTTTGCCATCAATCAGGCCTGCATAGGCGATTACTTTCCCCATAAAAAGGATGCCTTGCCCGCCAAATCCGGCGAGGATGGAATTCATATCTTTCATGACTCATCTGCCTCCTTTGCCGCTTCCACAAAGACATCAGCCGTTTTATCCTTATAAACACCTAAAGGGTAATAAGGCAGCATATGCTCACGCAACCAAACGAGTGCTTCATTTGGTGCAAGACCCCAATTTGTGGGGCAAGTGGAGAGCACTTCAACAATGGAAAACCCACCCCCGTCGAGTTGGGTTTGAAAGGCTTTTTTAATCGCTTTTTTTGCGCGGTTGATATTTTTTACGCTATCCACCGCCACACGCTCGGCATAGGCCGTGCCATCCAAAGTGGACAGCATTTCGCACACACGAATCGGATAGCCGGCCGTTTGAACATCCCGGCCGTAAGGGCTTGTCTGTGTGATCTGATTGGGCAGCGTGGTCGGGGCCATTTGCCCGCCTGTCATGCCGTAAATCGCATTGTTGACAAATATAATCGTAATGTTTTCGCCCCTTGTGGCGGCATGAACCGTTTCCGCCGTGCCTATTGCGGCAAGGTCACCGTCACCTTGGTAGGTAAAAACTACACTGTCGGGCTTGGCACGTTTGACGCCGGTGGCAACGGCCGGTGCTCTGCCGTGCGGGGCTTGAATCATATCACAAGCAAAGTATTCGTAAGCCAAAACAGCGCAACCGACAGGGGCTATACCGACTGTTTTGCCTTCAACACCAAGCTCATCGATACACTCCGCGACAAGGCGGTGGATAACGCCGTGCGTGCAACCCGGACAATAGTGAAACGGCGCATCGGTTAACGCTTTGGGTTTTTGAAAAACAATGGCCATTATTCAGCGCCTCCCGTCATTTTAATAATTTCGGCAAGAACTTCTGCCGGGGTAGGGATTATACCGCCGGTGCGGCCGAAGAAGCGCACAGGTTTTGCGCAGTCTATTGCGAGCTTGACATCGTCAATCATCTGCCCCATGCTCATTTCAACGCAAAGAAATTCTTTTGCGGTTTTAGCGGCTGTTTGAAAATTGTCTTTCGGGAAAGGCCAGACGGTTATGGGGCGGATTAAACCTACACGAATCCCCTGCGCCCTCGCTTGCTTGACGGCCGCTTGAGCAATCCGCGCAGTCGCGCCATAGGCGGTAACAATATAATCTGCGCCATCGGTTAAGTAATTTTCGCACAGAGCCTCTTTTTCTTGAATCACTTTATATCTTTCAAACCGCTCTTTTATCAAATGCTCCAAATCGGCGGCCTTGAGATGCAAGGAATTGACGATGTTGTGTTTGCGCTCGTTTTTATGACCACAGGCAGCCCAGGTTTTTGCCGGTAAGTCAGATGCCGTATTGTTATCAATAACGACAGGTTCCATCATTTGCCCCAAAAGACCGTCCGCTAAAATCATAGCCGGCAAGCGATATTGATCCGCCAAATCAAAGGCTTTGCCAACCAAGTCAACCATTTCCTGCACGGAGGATGGCGTAAAAACAAGAATATGCAAATCACCGTGACCGGGGGCTCTTGTTGCTTGCCAATAATCCGCCTGCGAAGGCTGAATACCGCCAAGGCCGGGCCCGCCACGTTGAACATTGATAATCAGCGCAGGAAGATCGGAACCGCACATATAAGAAATGCCCTCGGTTTTAAGGCTTATACCGGGCGACGAAGAGGATGTCATGACACGCACACCCGTAGCGGCAGCGCCCAGCACCATGTTGATGGCCGCGACCTCACTTTCCGCCTGCAAATAGGTGCCACCGATTTTGGGCAGCCGCTTAGCCATGTAAGCGGCAAGCTCCGTCTGTGGCGTTATGGGGTAACCAAAGAAATGCAGACAGCCAGCTTGAACCGCCGCTTCCGCAAGTGCTTCGTTCCCTTTCATCAAAACTCTTTCAGCCATTGCTCTCACTCACCTTTCCACAACAATTGCGCAGTCCGGGCACATGATGGCACAGAAGGCGCAACCGATACATTTTTCCGGCTCAATAACTTCCATCGGGTGGTACCCTTTGGCATTGAGCTTGTCTTTTGAAAGGGCAAGAATGTGCTGTGGGCATACCGCGGCACACAACTCGCACCCTTTACAAACAGTTTGATCTATTGTTACTTTAGGCATGTTTTTCCTCCTAAATTGCTTTTCAATTTAATCCCATGGTAGTTTGACAATAATTTCGACAGGATAAAGATTTTCGACTTTGCCTGTCAATTCTTCTCCCAGCACTTGCGGTGCTGTGGTCATCAGCAGCGGTAAATCCGCAAGCTCGGCAACTTGCGCGGCATAAGACTGCGATTGGATAATATCCTTCGCAGTGGTTAAGTGGGCAAGATGTGAATTGTTGACAATGCCGGTTGCGCGAAGGCCCGCTGCCGACTCAATCTCGCGTAGTAAATCAACAGCTTGCTGCGGGGTTGAGATAAGCTTGCGAAACTTGTTGACGACATACAACATTTGATAGTCACCGCTTGCCACAATCTGCTGTGAAAAACGCCCGAGCGCGAAGGCCCCGGCATCATCACCGCCGACATCGATAACCACACGCCTGTCGTCGCTGTCAAATACCGATAAAATGGATGCGGTCAACCCGGGCGCGTCAATCGTAGTGCCCGCAGTGGAGGGGCTGATAACCTTGATGCCGCGACTTTCCATCAGCCCGGTATAATCCGCACTGCGAAAGTAAGGGTTTACGATATCGAGGTCAACAACAGTAACCCGCTCCCCCTTGCTTTGCATGCCCAGCGCAAGGTTTAGAGCGAGGTTTGTTTTACCGCTACCGTAATGGCCGCATATGATGTTGATACGTTTAAGCATTCCGCCCATACTTTGCCTGCTTCGTCTGCTTATTTTTGACAAGAAAATTATAGCACAATATGCGCCGGCATTCAATCAAAATCGTCTCTCGCCCTTAGAAAACGTGCCTGCAAAAAACACTCACGATTAACAGAAAAAGGCAGGCAAACTGCCTGCCTTTTTTATAAACTATTGGGTTATTCGTTTTCTTTAACTTCTTCCTCGACAGTAGCCTCTTCTTCGACAGCGGCTTCTTCTTCGACAGCGGCTTCTTCTTCGACAGCGGCTTCTTCTTC
>CAZMSM010000023.1:15405-28711 GCA_964568955.1 uncultured Eubacteriales bacterium
CGGCTTCTTCTTCGACAGCAGCTTCTTCTTCGACAGCGGCTTCTTCTTCGACAGCAGCTTCTTCTTCGACAGCGGCTTCTTCTTCGACAGCGGCTATTTCTTCAATGAGAGGCTCATCTTCGACAGGCGCTTCCTCTTCTTTTTCGTCACTATTGTCACCTTCCATCGGGTCGAGTAATGCGCGGATGGACAGGCTCACTCTGCGTCTTTCAAAATCTATGCCGGTAATCTTGACTGTAACCGTTTGGCCTATTTTAAGTTCATCCTGAGGCTTTTCAATATGACGGTTTGCAATTTGAGAGATATGAATAAGGCCGTCAACACCGGGGATAACTTTTGCAAAGGCGCCAAACGTCGTCATGCCAACAATTTCGGACTCAATAACGGAGTCCACAGGGCAATCGCGGCGTAATACTTCCCACGGATTCTCATCAGCCTTTTTGTAGCCGAGCGAGATCCTTCTTTTTTCGGGGTCAAGCGATTTGATAATGACTTCTACCGTATCGCCGATTGCAACAACATCCGACGGATGTTTGATTCGCTTCCATGAAAGCTCGGATATGTGAATCATACCGTCCA
Source organism: uncultured Eubacteriales bacterium (assembly GCA_964568955.1). Taxonomy (GTDB): domain Bacteria; phylum Bacillota; class Clostridia; order Oscillospirales; family Acutalibacteraceae; genus UBA1447. The sequence goes on from CAZMSM010000023.1 coordinate 15,985, forward strand.
CACCGCCAATATCTACAAAAGCGCCATAGGTGGTCATCGACTTTACTTTGCCTTCGTAGGTCTGCCCCTCGGCAACCTGGGACCAGAAAGCATCTTCCACTTCGGAAAGGCTATCTTTAAGAACGGCACGAATAGAGCCGACCGCACGTTTGCGTTGCTTGTTGACTTCGATAATGCGGAACTTCACTGTTTGATGCAGTAAATCTTCGAGAGGGTCGTTGCGTGAGGCGGTCGAAAGAGACGCAGGGATAAACACCCTGACACCGCTTGTGTTAACAAGAATACCGCCCTTAATGATGTCGGTAACGATGCCTTCGAATACTTGTTCTGTGTTTTCGGCATCGACAACTTCAAACCAGGACTGCATTGCATCGCAACGGATTTTGGAAAGCATAACAGTGCCTTCCATATCGTTTGTCTTCATAATGATAAGGTCAAGTTTGTCGCCGACTTTGAGTTCTTCTTTAGCATTGCAATTTGGGTCCGCGCTGTATTCGCTCAAGGGGATATACCCGGCATGCTTTCTGCCGATGTCCACTTGTATTTCAGTCGGAGAGATACCCATAACAACGCCGACAACTTTTTGATCCGTGCTCATGTTTTTCAAACTTTCTTCAAGAGCTTCGGAAAAAGCGATTTCCTCGACTGATCTGTTGTCTACTTCTGCTGGCACCTCCTCGACCGGTGCCGCTTCTTCAACCGTTACTTCTTGCTCCGGAGCCGGTGCTTCTTCTGCGGGGGCATTGTTCTCTCCCGTTTGCTCCTGTGCGGTTTCTTCCGCTTGAACTTCGCTTGTAACAGTTTCTTCGGCCACAGCCTCGATAACCTCTGTCTCTTCGGCTTGCGCAGCAGTATTTTCGTTTTCAATCGGGTCGTCTTTCAAAATTTCTGTCATGGTTTTAAGTACCTCCTTTATTATACCGGCCGGAGTGGATGCTCCGGCGGTAACGCCTATGGAATTGCAACTCTTTAAATCAATGTCATAAATTTCCTCAGGTCTTTCGATAAGTGTTGTTTGGCAATTTGCCTCACATACCGATTTGAGCTTTGCCGTATTGGAGCTTTCACGCCCGCCAATGATTATCATTCTATCGCAAACAAGGGAAAGCTCAAGCGCTTCCGTTTGCCTATCTTGAGTCGCATTACATATTGTATCAAATTGAATCGCATTTGTACATAGCAAATTTATCTGTTTTACGCAATTTCCCCACTCTTTTAGGCTAAAAGTCGTTTGTGCGACGACCAATATTTTGTTTTTTAAGTATTCGGGATGCATTTTAAGGATTTGTGTCAGTTCTGCCGAGTCTTTAAAAGTATGCGTTTTTCCTTTGCAATAGCCTCTTATTCCGCGAATCTCAGGATGGTCTGCGTCGCCGGCAATTAAAACGGGGATATCCGGTGCGGAGTTTTTTGAAACAATGTCATGAATTTTTTTTACAAATGGGCAAGTAGCATCGCAAATCTTAGCGCCCGTACCGACAAAGTCTTCAAATACCGATTGGGCAACGCCATGTGTGCGCACAACAACCGCAACGCCTGCAGGTACCTCCTCGGGGTTTTCAACAATGGTAACCCCCCGCCGCGCAAAGTCCTCAATAACCTGTGGGTTATGGATAAGGGGCCCGAGCGTGCAGACGCCTTCGCCCTCTTCGAGCAAAGAATAAACCATATTGACTGCACGGTCAACACCAAAACAAAAGCCCGCTGTTTTTGCCACTTTTATCTGCACTGTAATAATTCATTCCTTTCGACTGTAAATAAGGCTAAGTTTCAAACTTTTTTTCGCGCAACATGATGATTTCATCCATAATAAGCCTTGACGCGGCTCTGAGCTCACTCGCTTTGCCGCCCGGTGTAAAGCCCAGGGCATCATAAGGGATGGGTTTGCCAAAGCGCACAATTATCTTTGAAAACAGTTTTGCTTTACCATCCGAATAAATTGAGACCGGAACAACATCTGCCTTGGATTGTCTTGCAATGAGTGCTACCCCGGCCTTGGGTGCTTGTGGGGTACCATCCGCTGAACGCGTACCTTCCGGAAATATGCCCAATGCATACCCTTGCTCGATGACTTTTATGGAAAACTCCACCGCTGACTTGTCCGCCGCCCCCCTTTTTATAGGGAAGGCGTTTACATGTGTATACAACCAATTGGGGTAAGGCTTGGCAAACTTTTCGCCCTTGGTCATAAAGTGAATCTTTCGTACACCGCTGACAGCGATAAACCCGGGGTCAAAAGTGTTGTAATGGTTTGCGGCAATGATAACGCCCCCCGTTTTAGGCACATTTTCTTTCCCCACAAACTTGATTTTGAAAAGTATTTTTGAAAGCAATTTCAGCCCCGGAAGGATTATATCATAGAACTTATATTTTTTTACCTCGCTGTAATCAAACTCTTTCACAAAAACCACTCCTTATCAACAATATTTATTCCCCATGTTTAAGCGCCCAGAGCGCCACAATACGATCCATTATAAGCCTTGTGGCATCTTTTAGCTCAGCTGATTTAGCGCCGGAGCCAAAACCAAAAGTGTCGCAAGCAATCGTTTCACCAAAACGCACAGTGACTGTGGAAAAGGGTTTTGTTTTGCCTTGTGAATAAATTGAAACCGGTAGGACATCCGCCCCGCTCTCCCTCGCTATCAGTGCAACGCCGGTCTTGGCCGCTTGGGGCGTATAATCCTTGGAGCGGGTTCCCTCGGGAAAAATACCCAGCGCATTCCCCTGTTTTACAACATTAATAGCGTATTCAATGGCTTTTTTGTTTACCGTACCCCTTGTTATGGGGAAACCGTTGAGGTGTCGATACATCCACCCGAGGACAGGGCTTTCGAACAGCTCCTGTTTGCTCATATAATGAATGGGGGTTTTCAATAATAAATAAATAAAAGCCGGGTCGATACCGCTGATATGGTTTGACGCAACGATTACGCCACCATCTTTCGGGATGTTTTCTTTGCCAACCACCTTAATTCTTAAGAATGTAAAAAACACAGCCTTAAAAAAAGGTTTCATCACTAAAGCAAACTTATATTGCTTTACCCGGCTATAATCGAAGGGCTTCATTGCAGGCGCTCCTTTACGAGGTTTATAACCATGTGTACGGATTCTTCCAACGTGCAACCTGTTGTATCAACCAAGACGGAATCTTGTGCCGGTTTCAGCGGAGCGATGGCACGGTTTGAGTCGTTAAAATCACGCTGTTTCATCTCCTCAAGCACCTGCTCATATTCGATAGGGTTGCCTTTTATAAGCAGTTCTTTGTAACGGCGCAATGCTCGCTCTTGCGGTGATGCTGTGAGAAATATTTTTATCTGCGCTTTGGGCAGTACAACGGTACCGATATCCCTACCGTCCATAATGCAGTCGTTCTTTTGGGCAATGTCCAACTGAAGGTCAAACAAAAAATTGCGCACGCCCGGGATTGCGGAAACGTTTGAAGCGGCCATGGATGCCTCCGGTGTTCTGATGGCGTCGGAAACATCTTCGCCGTTCAAAAACACCCGCTGCTCATCGTCAATAAAACGAAGCTCCACCTGTGCGTCAACAAGTGTTGCGCTGACTTTCCCCGCATCTTTTGTATCAATACCAAGCCTTAATGCGTGAACCCCAACGGCGCGGTAGAGCGCTCCCGTGTCAACATAAATAAAGCCCAATTCTTTTGCCGTTGCGCGGGATATTGTGCTTTTACCTGCCCCCGCAGGGCCATCAACAGCGATATTAATCGGCATGGTTTACCAGCCCTTTCTTAAAACGAGTAGAGATCATGGCCCCTGCCAGGCGACCGGTTGAAAACGCTATTTGTAGGTTAAAGCCGCCGGTAAAGGCATCCACATCAATCACTTCGCCGGCAAAATACAGGCCGCTTACGAGCTTTGACTGCATCGTCTTTGGGTCAATCTCCCCGGTTTTCACCCCGCCGGATGTAATAATAGCCTCTTCAATCGGGCGAAAGCCCGTGACGGTTATCTTGAAGGATTTTAACAGCTCTGCCAACCGCTGCCGTTGTTCTTTGGTAACCTGGTTCGTACGCAAGCCGGGTTCAATGCCGGAAAGCTTTGTGATAACGGGTACAAGCTTTTTGGGCAGGAGCGCATTGAGGGTGTTAATAAAGTTCTTGTTGGCGTGTTCGGAAAATTCTCTCAAAATTCTTGCGTCAAGCTGTTCTATTGAAAGCGCGGGTTTGAGGTCAATCCATATGATATACTTTCCACGGTGCATGTCGCGCATATAAGAACTGGCACTCAATATCACCGGACCCGAAATGCCAAAGTGAGTAAAAAGCAGCTCACCGAAGTCGCTGTAAATTTCTTTATCGTTTTCGGTATCCATTACTTTTATTGCGATGTTGCGCAAGGATAAGCCCATTAAAGCCGTGCAAAAACCCTCATGCGCCGCAAGCGGCACCAGGGATGGTTCTAACTTGCTTATGGTGTGGCCTGCTTGTTTGGCCAGTTTATACCCATCCCCGGTTGAACCGGTAACGGGGTAAGATAAGCCGCCGGTTGCAATTAAAACATAATCCGCCAAAATCTTGTCACCGGCAATGGTGACAACACCTTTTGCGGTGCTCTGCTCAACAATCAGGTCTTTGGCTGTGCCTTGAACGATGCGGGCACCGTTTTTAAGGGTAAAGCTGTGTAGGGCATCAACAACATCCACCGCTTTGTCCGACACAGGGAAAACCCTGTTACCGCGTTCTGTTTTTAAACGAACCCCGCGGCTTTCAAAAAATGCGATGGTATCTGCGGGTGTAAACTCCGAAAAGGCACTGTATAGAAACCGTCCGTTTACCGGGGTTGCCGCAATCAGTTGCTCAAGTTCGCAATTGTTGGTTATATTGCAACGCCCTTTGCCTGTAATCATCAATTTGCGCGCAGGGCGCTCGTTTTTTTCAAGCACGGTGACATCAAGCCCGTGGCCGGCTGCAACACCTGCCGCCATTAATCCGGCAGGACCCGCGCCGATAACGAGCAATTTATTCATCGGCGTTTTCCTCCCCATCATCTTGCTGTATTTCATACACCTGGTATTCACCCCAAATAGATTCAAGCGCATGGAGATTGTTGTACACTTCCTCACTCCTGCTGCGCGCGGTGGCGGCTATCAAGGCGTTTATCAAGCTTAAAGGGGCCACCAGAGAGTCCACAAAAGAGACCATGTTGCTACGTGCTATGAGCAAATGTGTCGCAAGGTGGGCAATGGGTGACGAGCTGCTGTCGGTAATGGAGACTATCGTCGCGCCCCTGTCACGCACAAAACGCAAGGCGTTCACCGTTTGCTTGGAATAGCGTGGAAAGCTAATCGCAATACACACGTCTTCTTTGGTTATTCTGTACATTTGCTCAAACATTTCGCTCGCACTTGCAGAATCAACCAAAACAACGTTGTCGCAAAACAAATTAAAATAAAAAGCCATAAAGCTTGCCAGAGAAGCGGAACTTCTTACCCCAAGGATGTATACCCGCCTTGCGTGGTTAATAGCATCAACGCTTGACGCAAAGGCTTGGCGGGAAGTTTGCTCAAGCGTCGCCCGAATCATATCGATGTCCGCAGCAAGTGCTTTATCCAACAAGCTGCCTTCGCTGACATTAATATTCGCAACTTCCATACGCTGAACACTTGTCAAGCGGCTTTTTATCAGTTCCTGAAGGTTTTTTTGGAGCTCCGGATAACCGTCATAGCCGATTTCGGTCGCGAATCGAACCACCGTTGACTCACTTATACCGACCTTTACGCCGATTTTGGCAGCGGTCATAAATGCGGCTTTGTCGTAATGCTCCAGAATAAAATCCGCAATAAGCTTGTGACCTTTTGAAAGCGAGGGATAGGCTTTCTCAACCCTCGAAATAAGCATCTTCGACATACAATAGTCATTCCTTTCCTATCAAAACGCCAAAAGGGTGGACATTACAACATAAGGCAAGTGGATGCTTTGTTTATTTTAAGATGAAAAGAGAAAAAAATCAAGCAGATTTTCGAATAAAATGCAAGAATTCCTGCACAGCGGCACGGACAATCATTATTCACAAATATGTTTTCCGCTTTTCTTGCCTTGACACGGCAATCGTTTGCATCTATTATTAGTATAATGAATTGAAGGAGGAAGTTTTATGGATACTGTTATTGTTTTCGCGAGAAAGCTTGGGCTCGTCAAAAGGATTATTCCGATTATCACGGCACTCGCCATGGTCTTTTCGCTGGTCGCAAGCCTCGCCCCGGCACCCGGCCCACTCGACCAAGTACAAAATGTTATTCTTTTAATCGGTGACGGCATGGGTGAAAACCATCTAAAGTATGCAAAACAGAGCCTTGGAATAGAGCTTGTAATGGAAACGATGCCTTTTAGGGGTCAACAGAAGACTGCGGCGTTTATGAAAGCCGTTACCGACAGTGCAGCAGCAGCTACGGCACTCGCCTGCGGGGTACGCGCCATAGACGGTACTCTCGGGGTTTATCCTTACGATGTGTTTGCATTGCAAAGCTACCCCATCAGCCTTACCGAAGTGGCCATTGAAAAGGGCATGAAGACAGGTATTGTTACAACCGACAGCACCATAGGCGCTACGCCTTCCGGTTTTAGTTCTCATACATACTCGCGAGATAACGGCAAAGGGATTGTCGAACAGCAAGTCTTGTCGGATATAGACTTGATTTGGGGCACCGCGAACGACAAAACCGAAAAATCCCGTGTGGAAGCCGGCGGCTACACCTACATTAGCACCTATACCGAACTGATGGCGATAAACCGTGGCGAAAAAAGCTTCGGTCAATTTAACGGGGATTTTATATGGCATACACAAAGCAGCGAAAACACGCCCACGTTAGCACAGATGACCACCAAGGCCATTGATTTGCTTGATGGCGATGAAGGCTTTTTCCTCATGATTGAAAACGATCATATTGACGGCTTCTCCCATGGCAATGAAGATGAAAAGATGATAATCAGCGTTCAGTCGTTTGACAACGCAGTTGAAATAGCCCTCGATTTCGCACGGGCTGACGGCAATACGCTTGTTATTGTTACGGCTGACCACGAATGCGGCGCAATTCAACCTGAAAACGGTAGCTACGTTTACACTTCGGGCAGCCATTCCGGCGTTGATGTTCCCTTGTTTGTGTACGGTTCGAGCAACTTTATTGAAAACGGACAGGCCATAAAAAACAAGGATGTTGCTATTTTTATCGGTAGATCTTTGGGCTTTACGGCCGATGAGTTCCCACGCAAAGTCCCGATATACTGGGCAAACCAAGCCGCTTAAACTGTGTAGATTTGTTTTCTCAAAGCCTCTCGTTTACACAGGAGGCTTTGCTTTTGACTTAGCCAAAACATTTGCTCGCTTTTTTACGTTTTTTACGCCATGTTTTTGGAGTGTTGATTTCCCGTTGACAGGGCAATCGTTAGAAGGTATACTTTATTATAACGAAATAAAGGAGGAAGTTTTATGGATACTGTTATTGTTTTCGCGAAAAAACTGGGACTCGTCAAAAAGATTATTCCGATTATCACGGCACTCGCTATGATTTTTTCACTGGTCGCAAGCATTGCTCCGGCACCCGGTGCACGTGACGAAGTGCAAAATGTTATCTACTTAATTGGCGATGGCATGGGTGAAAACCATCTAAAGTTTGCCAAGCAACACCTCAGTATAGAGCTTGTGATGGAAACGATGCCTATAAGGGGGCAACAGAAGACTGCGGCGTTTGCAGCACCCGTTACCGACAGTGCGGCTGCGGCCACAGCGCTTGCCTGCGGGGTACGCGCCATATCGGGTTCCCTTGGCGTTTATCCTTATGATATGTTTGCTTTGCAAAGCTACCCTATAAGCCTTACAGAAGTAGCTATTGAAAAAGGTATGAAAACCGGCATCGTTACAACCGATGCCAACATTGGTGCTACCCCTGCCGGCTTTAGTGCCCATACGTCATCGCGTAGCAATGGTGAAGAGATTGTCGCACAGCAAATTTCGTCGGGTATAGACTTGATTTGGGGTTCAGCGAATGACAAAACCGAAAAAGCCCGTGTCGAAGCCGGCGGCTACACCTACATTAGCACCTACACCGAACTCATGGCGATAAATCTCGGTGAAAAAAGCTTCGGGCAATTTGATGGCAATTTTATGTGGCAGACCGAAAACAACGAAAACACGCCCACCTTATCACAAATGACAGCAAAATCCATTGATTTGCTTGATGGCGACGAAGGCTTTTTCCTCATGATTGAACACGCTCATATTGATAAGTTCTCCCATGGCAATGACGTTGAAAAGACCCTTAACAGTGTTCAGGCGTTTGACGATGCGATTGCGGTAGCTCTCGATTTCGCACGGGAAGACGGCAACACGCTCGTCGTTGTAACGGCTGACCACGAAACCGGTGCGATTCAGCCTGAAAACGGCAGCTATGTTTTCACTTCAGGCAGTCACTCCGGTGTTGATGTCCCCTTGTTTGTGTACGGTTCAAGCAACCTTATTGAAAATGGACAGAGCGTTAAAAACAAAGACCTCGCTATTTTCATCGGTATATCTATGGGCTTTACAGCCGATGAGTTCCCACGCAAAGTGCCGATATACTGGGCAAACCAAGCTGCTTAAAGCTTTACCCAACCTGTTTATTCAAAAGCCTCCCGTTTTGAATCGGGAGGCTTTGTTTTATCACTTACCGGGCGTGTCTGTAATCCATGTCGGTGCGATAAATCACTTTGGTACAATATCAACGACGACCAGTTCCGGCCTATTAAAAATGCGCGGTATAACATAAAACTTTACAAGACCCCTGCCCACTATTTGTGTTGTATTGTTATAGGCATAGAGGCCCCCTGCATATTGAGGGAAAAAGCCTTGGCCCGGCGCGAATACCCCGTTCAAAACATAGGGGATACGCCATTGACCGCCATGCGCGTGGCCGCTTAAAACTAAATCAAAGTCCATTTCCTTGTACAGATCAACAAATTCCGCATGGTGTGATATCAAGAGCGCATAATGGTCTGAGTTGAAATTTTTCAACACCCTTATTTGCCTTTGGAAGTCGTCGTCGCCGGCAAACAAATCTTCCAACCCGCAAATGTCCATGGTCTGACCGTTTACGGTAACGGTGTGGTTCTCACTCTCTACCACGGCTACACCATAATCGCGAAATATCTTTTTACAGGCAGTTTTATCATCTGTTCTTAATTCATGATTACCGGCACAAGCGTAGCACGGACAGATATCCGCTATCCCTTCCAAAAGCATGATGGGCCCTAAATGCGGCATATCCTCAACCAGAATGTCACCGGCAAATATAATGATATCGGGATTTTGCTTTTTAACGGCAGCAATCAAATCAACTTGATTTTCACCATAGACACTGCCGTGCAAGTCGGACAGCATTACAATCCGCACCGGCTTTGTAAATTTTTCCGTTTGCAACGTGTAGTTCACGACATTCAGTTTGCATGAAAATGCGGCGACACCTATGGCGGCTGCGGGGACAAGCATCGCTGCTACTACCGCCGATTTAACACTTTTCTTTTTCATAAAAATCTCACTTACTGCTGCATAATTACATTTTTTGCAGTCCATTGTTCATATTGTATTTAATTATGCAATGATTGTCAACAAAATACAAAATCAATCATTGAAATCGAATGCCGCCTCTGTTATATTTATAGGGTACAATTTCAAACTCTGACCAAATTGCAAACAAGAGGAAGGAAACCGCCATCATGTTATACCTATACATTGCACTTTCAATTTTAGGAGCCCTTGTACTGTGGGTCGTTTTTGACATCGCAATAGCACTTACAAAAAAACCAATCCCCGATTTGCCTGAAACCGGGCGTAATTTCCCGGGGCTTGGTATGTTGCATCAAGTTTTGCCAAACCCGGAAAGCTTACCGGAAAATGTTAGCATAGATGAAAAATTTATTGACGAGTGTATTCAGCCCACCATTCAATATATAAACAGCCGCTATGACTGCTCGGACTTCTCGCTGTTATTTTTGCTGCGTTTTTACCTGGAATACAAAGATTTGCTGCCGGAAAGCAATAAGGCCACCATCCGAAACACTTTTTTAAATTTTAAATACTGGATGGACGAACCCGGTGAGGACAGTATGTGCTATTGGTCCGAAAACCATCAAATCATATTCGCGGTTTGCGAGTACCTGGCAGGGTCGGAGTGGAACCGAGAGGTGTTCACCAACAACGGCATGACGGGTGAACAGCACAGAACGAAGGCACTCAAACGTATTAACATCTGGCTCGAACAACGCTTCAAGTATGGGTTTTCGGAGTGGTATTCAAACAATTATTACCCCGAAGATATTGCGCCTATGGCAAACTATATTCAATTTTCCGATGATAAAGAGTCTGTGGAACGAATGAAGATTGTATTTGATTTGCTTTGGTTCGATGTCGCAACCCACAGTGTTAATAATACCTTTGTGGCTTCCAGCAGCAGAATGTACGCAAATAACAAGTCCTCCGACATAGGTGGCAACAGCGTTAAAGACGAGATGAAGGTGGCCTTTAATAATGCGACCACTGAAATGCTTAACAAAAATGCCGACGAATCCACCTTTCATATGAACGGTGTTGAGTTCAAGCTTCGACTCTGCGGACAAATGTCACGCAATTTTTCCCGAATGCACGATGGCGGCTATTACGAGGTGCCTGATGTTATAAAGAAAATCGCACACGACAGGGCTCCGGCAATCGTTAAAGCATCCTCCGGTTTATCGGTTGAGGATATGGAAAGCGAGGGGCTCATTGGGCAGGATGTCGAGCAAATTATGGCGCAGCTCGGTGCCGAAACTTTTTCAAACCATCAAGTTATTGAAAACACATTGAAATATATTACAAAGAACAATATGTTCCGCAACAAGTTTTTAAACCCCTTTAAATACCTAAATATCAAGCTTTTAAGATTGCTTAAAGTACCCGCCATGCTCAGCCGCAACTTTACACTGATGACAAACGGCATTGCTTTGTCAAGAGGGAATGTCTACTTTTACCGCACAGCTTTTTATTCACTTTCCACCGCGGTTGCGCAAAATGTAGACGCTTGCGGCGCACAAGGGCATATTTGGACCGCCAATATCGCGCCGGATTTGACACTTTACACCACACAACCCGCCCGCGATGACGATAACGACAAAAAGCACAAGGAATCCCCGGGTTATTGGGTCGGCAACGGCAGGCAACCGATGAGCGTACAGGATGAGAGCATCAACATTACGATTTACAAAATCCCAAAAAAGAAGCGTTTGGCGGAGTTTCACATCGCCGATATTTCCCACGCGTTTGTACCCCGAGACAAGTATGACCGGCTAGAATTATTGGATGAGGGCTTTTTCGGGCAAAAGGGCAAAGTGCTCGTTGCCATGCTCGCAAATGGTTCACTCAAATACAGGCCATATGACCCCATAGGTGCCCAAGCGGTCATGCGCCATGAAAAGCCTGCCGAAACTGCCGAAGAAGGCAAGGGGCGTGAGTTTGACCTTGTCAGGCACGGTGGGGAATACCACACGTATATCACGGAACTTTCGGACACGGATACGGAGAGTTTTGAGGATTTCAAAACGAGGATAACTAAAAATCTCGTCCTATTCAAAGACGACAAGGTTGAGTATGCCTCCAAAGGCAAAAATTATTCGGTTGGCTACGACAAGACTTTCCTGATTGACTCGGCGACACAGCCACTTGAATATGAGCGCTTTGACAGCCGATATTCCAAAACACAACGAAAGGCCGGGCAGATAGTCATACGCCACGGGGACGAAAAACTGTTGCTTGATTTTAAGAACAGGACGAGAGAAGTTATCAGATAATCCTAAACATAATGATAGACCGTACCACCCGAAAGTTTGTGATACGGTCTATATTGTTGCTTTTTTTCTTATTCAATGCTGATATGGACTTCTTTGCCTAAGCTTTTTGCTAACCTTGTAACAAAGTCCAAGGACGGATTATATGAGCCACTCTCAAATCTTGAAATATTAGATTTTTGTGTTCCAACTCGCAAGGCCAGCTCTTCTTGGGTTATGTTAAGCTTATTTCTTGCATCAACAACTTGGGCAATAAGTTCATAACGCGGTTTAAGCTTTTCAAACTCTGCTTTGAATTCCTTATCCTTTAAAAGCCTTTTTTCAATTTCGTCAAACTTAACTCCTGCTTTACTCATCTTCACACCTTCTTTCATAATCAATCTTAAATTAAGTTATCATATACGATAACTTTTGTCAAGTAATTAAAAGTGTTTTTTTGTATCTTTAGTCATTTTGCAATGAAATATCTTCTTCTGCAACTTTTTGCCGTATCAGTTTGCGGCGGTCGTAAAGTTCCGCATACATTTGCGTACGCTTTTCACCCGTTACATTGTAAAAGAATTTTGGAACGATGCCTAAGAACCCCGTTGCAACCGGGAGCAGGACGCTCATGGCAAACAAGCCGTATTTGGTTGATTCCGATTGGTTGCCAAACCCTGCCGATAAACTGTAACCGATTTTTTTAAGAAGGGCTGCTTGAAGACTGCCGGTTATGCTACGCACGAGTTTTACCAAAAAGCTTTTTGCCGATATGGTCATGCCCTCTGTTCTGTAACCGTTCTTCCACTCGCAATAATCCATTGCCTCATTAAACATTTCTTTTGGGATTATTTTTTTTACACCCCAGGTGGAAAGCCAAATACCCTCTTTGACGATGAGGAAAGGAATCATAAAGCCTGCCTTGCGGAAAAGTCCGTT
>CAZMSM010000024.1:0-25768 GCA_964568955.1 uncultured Eubacteriales bacterium
TGTGCGAGAATCAAAAAAATTCACAGAATATTAACATAGAAAACAGTTGATTTATTAAAATATTGTGGTATCCTTTATAATAGCATATCAAATCAAAGGGGAGTAGCTTGAAAGTTTTGGCAATCCCAAAGCTTTTGCCGTTTGTCAACAACCGTCGAAAATATTCGGCTGGCAGCGGACCTACCGGAAGCAAGACCTTTGGCGGAAAGTAGTTTCTGCCAAAGGTCTTTTTAGATGTAAGGGTAAAAACTCTAAAAACTCTAAAAAGTATAGCGAGCCAAGGAAAGGAAGTATTTTTAAATGAAGTTTTATTTAGAGCAAATTCAAGATGTATTTGCGCAAGTGCAGAGTTCGGAAAGCGGCTTAACCACCGCACAAGCGCAGGAAAGGCTTGCCCGTGAAGGTGGAAACAAGTTAGCGCAAGAGAAAAAAGAGTCGTTGATTAAACGTTTTTTCAAGCAACTGGCGGACCCGATGATTATCATCCTTGTTGTTGCGGCCATCTTTTCGGCTATCATCGCCGTTATGGAAAAAGAGTTTCCGGCAGATGTTATCATTATCCTGAGTGTTGTATTAATCAACACCGTCCTTGGTATTTATCAAGAAAGCAAGGCGGAAAAAGCCATAGAGGCTCTGCAAAAAATGTCGGCCGCTACATCAAAAGTGCTTCGCGACGGTAAGATTCTCGATGTAAAAAGTGAAGATTTAACCCTTGGTGATGTCGTCTTGCTTGAAGCGGGTGATTTGGTTCCCGCTGATTGCCGAATCTTCGAAAGCGCGAGCATGAAGATTGAAGAGGCGGCTCTGACGGGTGAGTCCGTACCCGTGGGCAAGCTCATTCATAAGCTCGTGGGGCACGAAGACGGCGATGTTTCCCTGGGTGACCGCAAAAATATGGTCTATATGGGCAGCACGGTTGTGTATGGGCGCGGCAAAGCTGTTGTGGTGGCCACCGGTATGGATACCGAAATGGGCAAAATTGCCCATGCCATAGCCACCGCCGAGCAAGGTCAAACACCGCTACAAATCAAGCTCAACCAGCTTAGTAAGGTTCTCAGTGTTCTTGTTATCGGCATCAGCGTCTTTATTTTCATCTTTAGGCTGGTGATGCAGGCCATCAACGGCTTGCCTATCGACCTTACCTTTACGCTTGACGTATTTATGCTTGCTGTCAGTTTGGCCGTTGCGGCTATACCCGAAGGCCTTGTGGCCGTGGTTACCATTGTTCTTTCTATCGGTGTGACCAACATGTCCAAGAAAAACGCGATTATCCGCAGATTAACAGCTGTGGAAACGCTGGGTAGCGCACAAATTATTTGTTCCGACAAAACAGGAACACTCACGCAAAACAAAATGACCGTTATTGATCATTTTGGAGAAGATGAGGAAAAGCTTGCCCGTGCCATGGCCCTTTGCACCGATGCCGAAATCGACCTGGATGGCGTGGTAAAAGGCGAGCCGACAGAAGCGGCGCTTGTCAATTATGCGTTGACACTAAACTTAGATAAAAACGACCTTAAAGAACAAATGCCCCGCGTGAGCGAAGCACCCTTTGATTCCATGCGCAAAATGATGTCCACCATTCACCGTGATGGCGACAGCTTTATTCAATACACGAAGGGTGCACCCGACGAAATACTCAAAAACTGTACCTTTGCTGAGATTGAAGGTAAAAAGGTCCCCATGACGCAGGACATAAAAGAAAAAATACTATCCGACAACAAACGCATGGCGGACAAGGCTCTGCGCGTACTTGCCGTGGCTTACAAAAAATATGCTGCCCTTCCTTCCTCCGTGGAACCGGAGGTGTTGGAAACAGAGCTTGTGTTTATCGGTTTGGCAGGCATGATAGACCCCGTTCGCCCGGAGGTTGAGCTGGCCATTGAAGAGTGCCGTGCGGCGGGTATAACGCCGATTATGATAACGGGTGACCATAAAGATACGGCCGTTGCCATTGCGCTTGAACTTGGCATTATCGACGACGTTTCGCAGGCGATAACAGGTGCGGAGCTTGCCCGAATAAGCGACGAGGATTTTGCAAAAAGTGTTGAAAAATACCTTGTTTATGCCAGAGTACAGCCGGAGCATAAGGTGCGCATTGTCAAGGCATGGCGGGGCAAAGGCATGGTAACGGCGATGACCGGCGACGGTGTCAACGATGCGCCTTCCATCAAGATTGCCGACATTGGTATAGGCATGGGTATCACGGGTACAGATGTTACCAAAAATGTTGCAGACATGGTGCTCGCAGACGATAACTTTGCGACGATTGTAACGGCGGTCGCCGAAGGCAGACGGATTTACGATAATATTCGCAAGGCAATTCAGTTTCTCCTGGGCTCAAACCTCAGCGAAGTGCTGTCAATCTTTGCGGCAACCCTCATGAGCTTTACCATTTTAAAGCCGGTTCATCTGTTGTGGATTAACCTTGTAACCGATAGCTTCCCCGCCCTTGCGTTGGGGCTTGAAAAACCCGAAAAAGATATCATGAAGCGCAGCCCGCGCCCTCAAAGTGACGGCATCTTTGCGGGCGGCATGGGTGTGGATATCTTCTATCAGGGTGTGCTGGTCGCATTGCTGACCCTTGTGGCTTACTTTATCGGTGAACGGATAGAAACCGGTATTTGGCAAATTACGCAAAGCGACGACGGTATAACAATGGCTTTCCTGACCATGTCCATGTGTGAAATTTTCCACTCCTTCAACATGCGCTCACAAAGAAGCTCGGCCGTCGCCATGGGTGCAAGGGGCAGCCACAACAAATACTTGTACTTTGCCATGGTCGCTTCCCTGATTTTGACAACGATGATTATTTATGTCCCCTTCCTTGCAAACGCTTTTGATTTTACACACATCAGTGCCCTTGAGTACGGCATAGCAATGGCCTTGGCCTTTATGGTTATCCCAATTGTTGAAATGATTAAGGTGTTCCAAAGAGCCGTGGCAAAACGAAAAATATAACAGATATAACGAAGAGGGGCGGAAAGTAATTTCCGCCCCTTTGTTCATTTACGGGTAGCGCCGTAGCAAGGGGCGCGCATTGTGCATCCGCGTGTGTCTGCGTGTGTCTGCGGGTGTCTGATGGAACGGCGGGCGCGCATTGCGTGTCGGACGGTAGGGAACGACCCCCGTGTCGTTCCGGGCTTTCCGATGCGAAAGGCCTTTGGAATGACACAGGGATCATTCCCTACAAAATCCCGGCACCGATGTTAATTCACAGGTAGAGCATAGCCTGCCGTAGGGGCGCGCATTGCGTGTCGGACGGTAGGGAACGACCCCCGTGTCGTTCCGGGCTTTCCGATGTGAAAGGCCTTCGGAATGACACAGGGGTCATTCCCTACGAAAGCCCGGCACCGCTGCTTACGCTCCATCTTCCTTTAATGGGTGAGGCAAAACGTGCACGCGCACCCCACCACATAAACAAACGGGCGGACAATTGTCCGCCCGCCGCTTTTTTGACTGTCAACTAAAAAATTGAAACGGTTTTTATTCTTCTTCCGCTTCGGCCTTGGCTGCTTCGATAATCTTTGTCACTATACCTGCGGGTGCTTCTTCATAGCGCGCAAAATCCAGGGAGAAGAAGCCTCTGCCTGCCGTTACGGAACGAAGCGCTATGGCGAAGTCGCCCATTTCAGCCATCGGAACCTCTGCGATAAGCTCCTGCATTTTTAGATCTTCGGATGGGCTCATGCCGAGCACTTTGCCGCGACGCTTGGTGATATCACCCATGATGTCGCCGAGGTTATCGTCGGGCATATATGCTTTTAGGGTACCGATAGGCTCTAGGATGGTCGGTGACGCCTTTGGAATGCCTTCACGGAAGGCGACGGTCGCGGCTGTCTTGAAGGCCATTTCGGAAGAGTCTACCGGGTGATAAGAGCCGAAGTAAAGGGTTGCTTTAAGGTTGACCATGGGGTAGCCGGCGAGGACACCCTTTCCGACGCAGTCACGCAGGCCTTTTTCGACCGCGGGGAAGTACTGTTTGGGCACGGAGCCGCCGACGACTTCTTCGGCAAACTCGAGTTCTTCCGATTTACCCGGCTCAAAGCGGATATAAACATCGCCGAACTGGCCGTGGCCACCGGACTGTTTTTTGTGCCTGCCGTGGGCCTCAAAGGTTTTTCGGATGGTTTCCCTGTAAGCAACTTTCGGCACGACAAGGTCCACTTCAACGCCGAACTTTGATTTGAGTTTTGAAACAACAACATCCAGGTGCTGCTCGCCAAGGCCCGAAAGGACTTGCTCGCGCGTTTCACTGTTGTTGAAATAGTTGATGGTCGGGTCTTCTTCCACAAGACGTGCGAGACCGGCGGCAACCTTGTCTTCTTCACCCTTTTTGCGTACTTTGACGGCCATGGAAAGGTAGGGTGCGGGGAAAGCAACCCCGTCCAGATGAAGAACTTTTTTGGGCCCGCAAAGTGTGTCCCCCGTGTTAAAGCTTGAAAGTTTGGTGACAACGCCGATGTCGCCGGCGGGGATGTATGCGGTGTCCTCTTGTTTGAGGCCGCGGATGGTAATAATTTTACCCATACGCTCACTTTCACCCGTGCGGGCGTTGTGGGCGGGGATGTCGGAGGTGATTTTACCGGATACCACTTTGAAGAAGGACATTTTGCCTACAAAGGGGTCGGCAATGGTTTTAAAGCAAATGGCGGCAAGGGGCCCGTCTTCGTCACAAGGGAGCTCTTCGCCCTCCTGTGTTTTTTCCCCCGCATGTTCCGAGGCTTTCGGGGCGATGGCGACCAGACACTCGAGCAAAAGGTCAACGGCGTCCATATTAAGGCCCGCACAAGCGAATACGGGGAAGATATCGCCCTTCGCTAGGCCTTGTGCCAGCCCTGTGAGGGTTTCTTCCTGTGTAAAAGTTTCGCCCTCAAAGAACCTTTCGAGCAGAGCGTCATCCGACGAAGCGACGGCCTCGTTGAAAATCTCCTTCATTTCATCAAGGCGGCCTCCCGTGGGCATTGGAACTTCCGTACCCTTGCCGTCTTTGTATTCGTATGCTTTGCCCCTTGTAAAGTCCACATAGGCCACCACTTTATCGCCTTCATAAAAGGGGACGACGACGGGGCACAATTTTGCTTCGTGTACTGCTTTTAAAGCGTCAAAGGTTTTGTAAAAATCAGTGTGTTCCATGTCACAGCGGGTAACGGCAAACATTTTTGCAAGCCCCTTGTTATCGGCTGAATGGAAAGCTTTTTCGGCACCGACATCATAGGCGGAACCGGCCGCGGTTACGATAAGTACACTTTCCGCCGCGCGGAGACCTTCACTGACGCCACCTGCAAAGTCAAATAAGCCGGGGGTGTCGATGAGGTTCACTTTGATATCTTTCCACTCTAGGGGGCCGACAGCTGTGGAGACAGAGGTGCGGCGGCGCTTTTCTTCCGCATCGTAGTCCAGAACCGAGTTGCCTTCGGCAATTTTGCCAAGTCTTTCAGTTGCCTTGGCGAGAAAAAGCATCGCTTCCGCTAGGGTTGTTTTACCTCTGCCGCCGTGGCCGGCAATGGCGATGTTCCTGATGTTCTTCGCGTTGTAAACTTTCAAAAAACTTCCTCCTTATGATTAAGACAGCGCACAACAAGCATACTGTGAAGTAAAACCCGCAGAACCGTCTATATTTACGCAGAATGGTCTAGATTTAATATTACGCAAAAGTATAGTCTGCGTAGAATTGTAACACAGCAAACCCCGAAATTCAATCATATTTTCCAACTTTAGTTGCATTTTTAAATATTTAATGTATTATATTTTATAACACACAGGGAAAGGGCATGAAAAATTTGAAAAACTTGAAAACTATAAAACCGGACGTTCTCCAATATATGATGAAAGAGCTGGAGAAGTACATCGTTCTTGAGCACCTTGACATCCCCGTTTGGCACACGCGCATCGATACATACTTGGGAAACGGTGCCTACGAGCCGGGTTACGACACACAAGGGACGCTGAGCCTTGGGGATACCTGGGAAGCCTGTTATGACTGCGCCCGCCGCTTCAATGCGAGTGTGCGCATTCCGCCCTCACTCGCGGGGCAAAAGCTTTATCTCGAAATTGACTTTGGCGGCGAGGCACTTGTGAAGGTCAACGATAAAATTGTCGGAGCGGTAAGTTCCGGCTGGGTCAACCGTGACCAAATCTTTTTTGATGCGCCCACAGCGGGGGAGACCTTTGATATTGAGCTGGAATATGCCGTGGACGCGGGCAGTTTTTGCGATGCCGCAATGGACGGCGCGAAGTTTGCAACCTACACCCTTTCCACTGCGCGCCTGGTAGCCGTGGACCCCGTTTGCGAGGGGTATCATTTTGATGTGAACATTGCGTGGGACGCGCTTGAACTTATCGAAGATGAGTACATCAAAGCGCGTGTGTACGAATCGCTGGACGAATCTTTGCACACGGTTGATTTTGACTTTGAAGACGCGCGTGTACGGGCTTCCATCAAAAAAGCCGCCGACGTTTTACAGGGCAAACTTGCAAAAATAAAATATTTGCCGCAGAGCGAAGTGATTATGACCGGTCACAGCCATATTGATATTGCTTGGTTGTGGCGCGTGCAGGAAAGCGAGCGCAAAGCCGCCCGCACTTTTTCAAACAACTTAGCCCTTATGGACAAATACCCGGAATTTATTTTTGCGCAAAGTCAGGCCATTTTGTACGACAGGACCAAAAAACTGTATCCGGAACTTTATGAGCGGATGAAAGAAAAGGTTAAGAATGGGCAGTGGGATATTGTGGGTAATGTTTGGGTGGAGGCGGATACCAACATCGCCTGCGGTGAGGCCTTAATCCGCCAGCTTTTATACGGTCGTGAGTTCTTCCAAAATGAATTCGGCGTGGTGTCGGACACGTACTGGCTGCCGGACTGCTTCGGTTTTTCTTGGGCGCTGCCGCAAATTATCAAGCGCAGCGGCATGAAGAATTTTATCACCGCCAAGCTTGGCAGTCAGGACACCAACCGTTTCCCCCATACAATTTTCCGCTGGAAGGGCAATGACGGGTCCGAAGTTTTGGCATACATGCAGCGCACCGCCTACAATGGGGAATATGTGCCGGCAGAGCTTTGCCGCGCATCCAAAGAGAATGACCAGAAGGACGTGACAAACACCGTCATGGGTATGTTTGGTTACGGCGACGGCGGTGGCGGGTGCACCTATGCCATGCTGGAACGAGGCAGTAGGTTAGAAAACTTCCCCGGTTTGCCCGCGAGCAGAATCGGGCACGTCAGCGAGTTTTTTGACAAGTCCCACGAGGTTTGGGCAGACCTGCCCGTATTTAACAACGAAATGTATTATGAAAATCATAGGGGAACCTATACCACCCAAGCCTTTATAAAAAGAAACAACCGCAAGGGTGAAATTCTTTTGGGTCGTGCGGAAATGGCATCGATTTTTGCAACTGCCGCCACCGGACATATTTATAACAAGTCGGCAATTGAGGAGGCGTGGAAGCTACTCTTGAAAAATCAGTTCCACGACATCTTACCGGGCACGTCCATCCATGAAGCGCATGAAGATTGCCGCCCGGATTACCACAGAATGAATGACCTTGGCGAAGTCGTTAAAGCGGGTGCCCTGGAGGCGCTCAATGCGCAGATTACTGCGGACGGTGGCGGGGTCGTGGTGTGGAACCTGCTTTCACATGCGGTGACCGCGCAAGCGGAGTTTGAGGCCGATAGCGAGGAAAACCTTGCCGTTTATGATGCGGGTAGGCAGTTGCCGGGGCAGTATCTTCAAAAGGACACCGGCACCGTGTTACGCTTTGTCGCGCAAGATGTGCCGGCGATGGGCTATAAAGTTTTTGAGCTTGGGGCAAAATCTGTGGCCTTACCAAGCGTTCACGCGACCAAGCAAGGGCTCGAAAACGAGTGCTTGAAAATGGTGCTTGATGAAAACGGCCTGTTAACAAGCGTGTATGATAAAAAAAATGACAGAGAAGTGCTTTGTGGCAAAGGTAATTTACTCACGGTGTTTCAAGACAAATGCGTGCACGAATATGCGTGGAACTTGGAACTGAATTACCAAAAAAAGTTTTGGGAACTTACCGAGGCGCAGTCTATTGAAGTGATTGAGTCAAGCGAACTGCGTGGCCTTATCCGAATTGTCCGCGTTTTCAATAAATCTACCATTACGCAAGATATTATTTTAGGTGCCGGGGCAGACCGCCTGGACTTTGACACAAGCGTCGAGTGGTTTGAAAGCAACAAGCTGCTCAAAGCCGCCTTTGAGGTGGATATCCTCAGTGCGCAGGCGACCTTTGAAACGGCGCACGGTGCCATTAACCGACCCAATCATTGGAGCAACAGTTTTGACTTGGCCCGTTTTGAACAGTGTGCCCACAAGTGGGCGGACCTGTCCGAGGGCGGTTACGGCGTAAGCTTGCTCAACGACTGCAAGTACGGCTATGATATTAAAGACAACACTATGCGCATTTCCCTCATGCGCGCCCCCACCTGCCCCGACCGCACCAGCGACCACGGCACCAGCCTCTTCGTTTACAGCTTGTATCCACATAAAAATGTTTGGCAAGACGGCTTAACGGTGCAAAAGGCATTGGAGCTGAATGTGCCCCTTGAAGCGTATGCGATAAAGAGCCAAAGTGGTTCCCTGCCGAAGGAGAAGAGCTTTATAAGCGTGGACAAAGCGAATGTCATTGTGGACGCCATAAAGACCGCACAGGACGGCGACGGACAGATTTTACGTGTGTATGAGGCCGAGCAACGCAGGGGCAAGGTAAAGATGAAGTATGCCCTGCCCTTTGAGCGGGTGACTGAATGTAATTTGATGGAGGAAAACGAGGAGGAGATCCCTACCGCCGACGGTGAATTTAGCTTTACAATCAAACCCTTTGAGGTAAAAACCTTCCGAATCAGGTAAAAATCAAATCAAAGTCAAAAAATCCCCTGCACCATTGTGTGCAGGGGATTCGTTTTGACTAAACGAATTTTAATAGGCGAAGGTGTAGTTGCCGTTGTAGTTGCCCGTAATGTCGGCATCGATACCGATAAAGCCGTATTTCAACTTGCCGGTTATTGTCGCGGGGGTTGAAACATCAAGCTTGGTAATGCGCCCGAGTGAATCCATCACGGCTGTAATCTTGCAGTTGGAATAGGTTACTTTTGCGGATTGCAGGGTGAAGGGGTTTAGATCGTCATCGGTTAGACTTAAAGTATCCATACACTGTGCGGTATATTTTGGTACGCCGCTGAGTTGGTTGACACTTTCGGGTTTTAAGGCGATGGTCACCTTCCAGCCGCTGCCACTTTTCACACAAGTGGCCGATGCAACACCTTCCGGTTGCAGAACGCTCATCTTAGCTTGTTTGCCGCGTGGCAGGTGTTTTGCAAGGGATGTGCCGCCGCTTTTACCTTGGACAAAGGTCAGTGTCGGTTTGGCCGAATAGTCGTTGGGGAGCATGTCTTGCGCCAGGTTTTTTACCAATGCGCCGCCGCTGATGCTGTTGATGACGGTTTTTGTTCCGTCCGATTTTTTGACGGTCACTTTGCCCTTGTAATTACGCAGTTCATTGGCATATTGGTTGTAAAAACTTACAATTTGCGCCTTAGACCCGTTGACCGGTGCTTTAACAGATGTGTCCGGCTTTGTGGTCGCGGGTTTCGTTGTTGTCGGTCGGGTGGTTGCCGGTTTTGTGACGGAAGGCTTGGTGGTGGGTTCGGTAGGCTTTGCCGGCTCGTCGGGCTTTACGGGAGCGACGGCTCCCGAGCCATCGATATCGGATGTATTGACCCAACCGGTATACCTGCCGTCAAGCCCTATCAAGACCTGTTCGTCGGCAATTTGATAGATGGTAAATTCGCTGCCCGGCACAAATCGCGCCATTTTTACGCCGTGGCTTTTGCTGCCGAAGTGGGTTGCGGAAGAGCTGACGGTGACCGTCTGCGAGACGGCGAGGGGCGGTGTTGTTTCATCCGGTGTTTCGTCGGGTTCCTCGGTTGCCGGCAGGGTTGTGGTTTCCGCCTGCGTGGTCGATTCAACCGTAGTTTGGTCATCGGTTTGTGTTGTGGCATCGGGCAGGGTTGTCGTTTCCACCGTGGTGGTTTCGACAGCGGATGTACCGGTATCGGCCGTAGTTTTGTCCGTATCCCCACCATTGCAGGCGGAAAAACCCAGCACAGCCGCCAACAGTGCAGCCGCCATCAAGATTTTAAGGAATGGTTTGTTTTTCATAAAATTCTCCTTTTAGCAAATAATCAATAAAACGAGGTTTATTTTGTAAGGTTCGACTGATATTATAGCGAAAAAGCGGCTTCAAAACAATAGGTTACACATGGCAAGGCATAAAAACTTATGCGACTGATGCTTGGTTTTTGAAGCGTTTCGGGCTAGTAGGTAAAGGTTAAATCGCCCCAAAAGCTGCCGTCAATGACAGTGTCTAAACCGCCGGGGAAAGTCGAAAGACCGAGCTCGCCGGATATTTGAAGCGGGGCATCCAATTTCAGATAATCCAAATACCCATTTGGGTTCACTTTTGCCGTAATGGTACCGCCGTTATTCGGCTCGCTTGTTTGACCGTAAACAACCTGACCTTTGCCTATGGTGAAGGGATCCATGCTTTCATTGTCGATTTCCAGCGGGTCCATGACGCTGGAATGGTGCGGGGGGATGGTGTCAATGCCGTTCATGACTTCCTTTTTCAGGGTGATGGTCACCTTCCAGCCGTTACCGTCTTTGATGCAGGCGGCCGACTTGACGCCGGCAGGCGTTAAGGTGCTCATTTTTTGACCGGCACTGCGTGGTAGGAATTTTTCCAGCGTATCGTTGCTGTTCTCAGGGTTTTTGCCGTTGATAAAGGTTTTTGTTTCGTCTTTGTCCTTGAGCTGCCTGTTCAGGACAGTTTGAAGAATTTGCTTAGCACCAATGGTCATTTTTGTTATCTTTGTTATCGTTCCCATCTTTCTCTGCACCGTGATTTTGCCTTGGTATTCTTTCGTGGCATTGGCATACCGGTTGTAAAAAGTGACAATGTCCGCAATGCTACCACCGACGGGCGCCGTTAAACCGCTTGCTGCTGTGGTTTTTTCCGGTGCGGCGCTTGTGTTTTCAAGAGTAGTGGCTTCGTTGGATGGCGTTGGGACGGTATCTTGTTGGCTAAAGTATACATTGCCATCTCTAAATTCAACCGATTTACCTATCTCCGCAAAATAATTTGTGATCGTTTGCTTTTGCCCTGCGCTCAGGTTTGAGATATTTTCGTCCCACTTAGAAGCCCCTGCGCTGCCCAGCGCAACTTTTATCATTTCAACAGAAAGTGGGTTGGCTGTTTGGTCTGCCGAGGTTGATTCCGACACGGTGGTTTCTGCCTGTGTGGTTGTTGCGATAGTGGTTGTTTGGTCATCGTCTTTTTTGCAGGCGGAAAACGCGAATACGAAAGAGAAAATCAGCATCAGCGCAGTAAATCGGACAACTTTATTTTTCATTAAAAATACCTCTTTTTCTTATTTTATTTATTCCCTCGAAGAGGGTACACTATAATCAGATAGTACTATGACAGCAAGGAATTGTCAATAAAAAAGCCCCTCGCTTTTTACAGCGAAGGGCTTTGGGAAAACGTTTAATTAATAAGCGAAAGTGTAGTTGCCATTGTAGTTGCCGACAATATCTGTGTCTTTGAGTTTAACAATGGTCCAAGTGAGGTCGCCCATAATTTTGGCGGGTGTTACAACATCAAGCTTCGTCATTCTGCCTTGTGCGTCAAAAACTGCCTCAACCTTGCATCCGGTGTAGTTGACCTTTGCACTTTCGAGAACGAAAGGATCCAAGTCACTGGCGGACATATTCAGGGTATCCATGAGCTTTGAGACATATTTTGATTTGTCGCTTAAAGCGGTGGCACCGGACGTTATATCGTCATTCATGAGAATGGTAATTTTGCAGCCGCTTCCGCTGGCTACACAGGTGGCGGACTTGACCCCATTAGCACCGGTCGGGCTTAACTCGCTGATTTTGGCACTATAGTCACGGGGCAGCCATTTGGAAAGAGAACGGTCGTCTTTTGTTGAGGTTCCGTTTACAAAAGTATAAGTCGGTTTTGTCTCATAATCGTTAGGTAGCATTTTAAGAGCAAGAGCTTTGACTCCACTGCCGCCTGCAATATGGTTAATTGAAGAAACCGTACCGCTCTTTTTGGTAACAGTCACTTTGCCCTTGTAAACTTTCATCGCGTTGCCATATTGGTTATAAAATTCGATAACCTGTGCCGCGCTACCGCCAATCGGCAGCTTGAGGGTTGTAACGGCTGTTGTTGTTTCGCCTACAGCGGTGGTTTGGTTGACGGCCGTGGTCTCGTCTACAGCGGTGGTTTCGTCGGTAGCGGTGGTTTCGTCCACAGCGGTGGTTTCATCGCCGGCTACAGTTGTGTCCTCAACCGTAGTTTCTGCTGTGGTGGTTTCTTTTTCGTCGTCATTGCAGGCTGCAAAAGCGAAAACAAAAGAAAATACCAGTAATACGGCCAGAGTTTTTTTCAGTATGCTCTTCATGGATAAAGCCCCTTTCTTGTCTGTGTTTATTGTGATTCAAGCGACTGCAAGCCGCTTGTACGCAACATCATATTACTATACATATTTTGCCTTGTCAAGAAATATAATATCGATTACTTTTTGCTTAATTTTCTTTATTTGCTTTATTTGTACTTTATAATTATTTTATCTTATTTTATCCTCTTGAATAAACCCACCGTCAAGGCCGCAACACCCCAAAAAGCTTGGAACAACAGAATTTGTAAAGCACCTGCGGCGGAGGTTGCCGAAAGGGCAATCAGCGTAACAAGCCCTACAAGGCCCATGCCAACGCCCACCGTTTGAACAATCTGCGCGGCGCGAATACCAAAATTCAGCCCACTAGCGGCCGCAAGGCTCTTTAATAAGGTTAAGGCAGAGCCGTTGTGTAATACTCGTGCGGGCGCCGTTTCCTTCACGCGCTCGCGTATCCGCTGGAAAAGCCTGCCCGATGTGGCGCTGATAACCTTGATGTTGGTAATCGGGAGCTCCAAGCAGTCCGACAGCAAGTCTTCGGTTATATTCGCATCACAAGTACGCACAAGCAACTGTATGCCGTTATTTTCGAGAATGTGAAGATACGGTAGCAGGCTTTCGTCCGCCTTGTAGCTGACAACAAAGATGGCCGCTATTTTGTTGGCGATGGCAAGGTATAGAATTTTTCTGCCGGAATGCTTGTATTTATCTTCATCGGTTTTGTTGGGCACGTCAATGCTGTGGTTGACCAGGAATGTTCTGTTGCCCAGTAAAATCTTATGGCCGTGAATCAGAGCGGAAAGACCTTGTCTGTCTTCATAGGAAAACGATTTTACCGGTGGCAGAAGCTCTCGGTGGCCGGCAATTACTTTGTCAAAAACATCTGTTAAGGGGCCGCCGGAGTGGATAACCATTGCTGCGGTGTAAAGCAAGACGTCATCTAAACGGAAATTTTTGAACTCTTTCATCCCGTGCATATCGCAGCGAGCACGGTCAAAAATATCGGCGCTGTCAATAACAACGGCGTTGCTTTTGGCACATTCTTCGGCGGCGTCTTGGTTGGCTATCATGGCGCCGTCAAGGTTGAGGCGTTTGTTGGCTTTGTGCAAAGGCAGCACCGAGGCGAGCAGAGAACCTGCGGGAACGCCCAGGCACATTGCGGCTGTAAACATGGAAAAACCGAACAATAAATCCTTGGCCACTAAGCCCGACACAAGGCCTGTAATCACGGCAATGCCGCAGGCGACGGGGACGAGGATGTTACAAAACGTTTGAGCAAGGCCGATGTCTTTGGCATTGGCGACAAAATCTGTTGGAAAATCCGTTTTGGCAGAATAAATAATGGCGGGGTTGCCCATGAGGATGCCTCTGCCGATTTCGAACGCATCGTTGGCGTCGTCAATGGCGCTGATGCTGTATAAATCTTGCGGGGAGTCAAAAGCGCAAAACCTGAAGTTGTTAAGCGCCGTGGAATGACTGATTTTTCTTGCGGCAAAGTTGAGTAATAAGCCGAAAATAGCCACCGCACAAAAAGATGTAAACACGAAGTCGCCCGACGGTGGGACAAGCAAAGCGACAAACAGATGAAGCCCGCAAGCGGTAACAGCGAGGGAAACCCCCGTATCACAGTTGGGCTTGAGTTTGAACAAGGCTTTATAACCGGACATTAAAATAGGCATGCTGAAAAAACAAGCAAGGCTCAGTAAAATCAAATTCAAAAAAATTGAAGTCGGCTCGCCCGCGGCAAACAGGGGTGCTTCAATCGCTGCCGATTCGAAAAATTTTGGCAAGGCAAGGAGAGCCAGGCACAGCACTTCGATGATGGCCAAAGCAAAAGTGCCGGCGGCCGCTTTTTTGACAGCTGAATGAATTGAGGCATAAATTCTGTTTCGTTGCTCGGGAAAACGGTATTCGGGGCTTTTCTTTTTTGAGGGTGCCGGCGATTGTTCGTCATCCTCTTCTTCATCGGAGGAAACTTCTTCAAAGCCTCGCAGTGCGTTCTCGTCTTCGTCCTCTTCATCGGGGATACCGATAAGCTTGATAAAGGTTTTTGCCTTTTCACGGCGTTTGAGCAGTAAATCTTCCTCAACGCTTACTTCGCTGACTCTTTCCGGTTGGTGGTCGGTGGATTCAAAGCCTTTGAGGATAATCTGCCCGTCGAGCATATCCTTTTCTTCCTTGGGAGGGGCTACGGGAGATGCACCGCTGATTTTTGTCTTATCTTCTGCTAGTCGGGCAGCGCGGAGCACTTCCTCTGCAGGTAACACCGTTGGCATGGGCTCCAAATCGGAGGTTCTTGCGGAAACACCCTTTTCAACAATGACGCCGGGCTTTTCAATCGGGTCATCGGCACCGACAAGCTCGTGCTCCGCTGTTTTTTCCAACACGAACACCTTTAAAAACCGTTCTCTGGCCTCGTCCGTTTCCATCCCAACAAGGAACTCCGATGCTTCGGGGTCTTCGGGGTCGGCGTCGTCGTCGGGGTCGTCGCTTTCCTCGGGCGCGGTGGGTGTATCTGCAAAAATCTCGGCTACCTGCTCCGGCTCGCTTGATGGTTCCACGGGCTCCTCCGGATCAATAATAATTTCTTCCGGTGGCCTTGTGCTTTTGTGGCTACCAAAAATTTCTTCCGCCTCCGGCGTTTCCCACCAGCGCAACCCGTCTTGCTCACTAAAGGCAGGGGCAGGTTCGGGTGTTTGGGCCGCCACAGGGTCGGGTTCATCTTTATCCTCAGGACTGTCCTGGTCGGTGGTTGAAAATGAATCGGTCTTTGTATAAATAGAATACTCTTCCAGCCAAAGCGTGTCGTCCTCGCTGTCGGTCGGTGTTGGCGCGGGACTGCTTGGGCTGTCTTCGTCCGGGGATAAGGCGGCTTGCGGTTGCCGGGCATCCTCTTCGCTTATCGTTTCGTTTTCGGTCAGCGCTTTTACCTCGGCAAGTATTTTGTCAAGGTCGAAATCGTCTGCCGGCGTATTGGTTTTTTCGCTGTTCACACGTTCACTCTCCCAAAATACATCGTTATACCCATCGTCTCGCTGCCGCAGACTATGCTTTGTCGAAAGCGGTAAGGCCTGCCCGCTGCCGGGCGGCTTCAAACATGAGAATACCTGCGGCGACGGAAGCGTTCAAGGAGTTTAGCTTGCCCTTCATGGGCAAAGACACGATGAAATCACATTTTTCTTTCACAAGGCGGCCGAGCCCCAGCCCTTCGGAACCGATGACCAAAGCAACAGCGCCGGAATAATCCTGTTCGCACCAGTTTTTACCACCTGTTTCGGCACCGTAAATCCACAGTCCCTTTGCTTTTAGCTCATCTATCGCTGCGGAGATGTTGGGTACTCTAGCCACGGGCACATATTCCAGTGCACCGGCAGAGGCCTTGCCAACCGCATAGCTCAGCGAAGCCGAGCGTCTTTTGGGCACGATAACACCGTGTACGCCCGCGGCTTCGGCGGTTCGTAAAACTGCGCCAAGGTTATGAGGGTCTTCCAGTTCATCGCAAATGACAATGAAGGGCTCTTCGTTTCGCTGCTTTGCAAGGGCAAAAATATCCTCTATAGAAGCGTATTCGTGCACGGCCACAAAGGCTACAATGCCTTGGTGGTTGCTGTGCCCGCACAGGAAATCCAGCTTGCGGATATCCGCTTGCTTGACAACGATGTCGCGTTCTCGGCACTCACCGATAATTTTACCCAGCGTTCCGCTTCGCTCACCCCTTGCAACAAGGATGCTGTCAACGGTTCTACCGCTTCGCAATGCCTCCGCAACGGCATTCCTGCCGATAATAATGTCGTCTTTTTCGTCCATAAATGAAAAGATCCTTTCTGCGTGGCGCATACCCGAGGTGCGTATACGCTTTGTGTACCCAGAGACTATATTAAGTAGGGAACGCATTGTATGCGTTCCGAGGCGTTCCTTATAGTTACCAGATTGCATTATTTTAGAACAATTATACCATAGTTTGAAGAAAATCAACATACAAAAAGATGGTTTTTTAAGGAAAATCATCAAATAAAATTGGCCTTCATAAGGAGCCAGCGGATAAGGAAAACCAAGGCGTACAGGAGCGGCACATGGGCCAAATAAACCACAAACGCTTTTTTACCCACCCAAGCGAATGCCTCGACATGCGTTTTGTAAGCCCATGCCGGCAACTTTTCCGCCTTGACTAAGATGCCGAACCAGGTGCCTGCCAAAAAAATAAAAATATGCGGGAAAAGCGGGAAAAAGTCGGCAGACATAAAATCCTTACTATAAATACCCAGTGGAAAAAGATAGGACGTTTCATATAGTGCCGCGGGAATTGTCAGCTTTAAGACGGGCGCAATGCCAAGAAAGCCTTCCCCGATACCCGAAGTGAATAGGTAAAGAATCATACAAATTGCTATGCCCCATAAGGGGGGGATATAGTCTAAAGCGGGCCTTGCAAGGGCAAAAATCAGCATGGACAGGGAAAGAAAGTGTAAAATACCAAAGTAAATGCCAAAACCTTCGAGCCCCATGAGCGGTAGAAAGACAGCTGTGGCGAAAGTAAGCGCCAAGGCAACAGCAAGCAACTTCGCGCCGCGTTTGGCATTGCTACGCGACAAGCGAGAGGAGATACCGGCCACCACAATAAAGATGCCCGCGATAAAGGGTTGGAAAGGCATGAAAAAATCAAAAAGCAAGGTGCCGAAACGCAAGTCAAAAACATGACTCAAGAGGTAAAAACCGTGGTAAAAAATCATTAAGATAACCGCGATTCCTCGTATTTCGTCCAGCAGACCGATTCTTGGGCGCACATTTTTTTCTGCAATGTCCATTTTGTCCATTTTCTCCATTTTTTACCCCATTCATTGTTGAGTGACCTTTAAGAAAACCTATACCGTTATTTTAACATACCTTTATACAATTGCAAGTATCGCGGCACACGGGATATGATAAAGCTTTTATAAACTTGACAATACGAAAGGCGCAAGGCTATAATTAGACCGCAAATACCAACAAGAAAACAACTCGTTTCAAAAGCATTTGAAACACAGGGGTTATGATAAGGATGGTCTTGACGATGAAAAACACCTACGAAAACCCGTTGAATTCTCGCTATGCGAGCGCACAGATGCAGTACTTGTTTTCGCCGGACTTTAAGTTCAAAACTTGGCGAAAGCTCTGGATTGCATTAGCCCAGAGCGAAATGGAGCTGGGGATTGCCATAACGCCCGAGCAAATAGCCCAGATGAAGTTGCATGTGGAAGACATTAATTATGAGGTCGCCGCCGAAAGAGAGCGGCTGGTTCGCCACGATGTGATGGCCCACGTTTTCGCCTACGGTGAACTTTGCCCCTTGGCAAAGCCCATCATTCATTTGGGCGCGACATCCTGCTATGTGGGGGACAACACGGATATTATTATCATGACCGGGGCGATGAATTTGATTTTGAAAAAACTGGTCAATTTAATGGATGTGCTTGCCAACTTTGCACTCGAATATAAAGACTTGCCGTGCCTTGCCTTTACCCATTTTCAGCCGGCACAGCCCACAACACTTGGCAAAAGGGCATCGCTGTGGCTGATGGATTTGCTTATGGACTTGGCGGCACTCGAATTCCAACTGTCGCAAATGCGCTTACTCGGTTCCAAGGGGACAACCGGCACCCAGGCGAGTTTTTTGGAGCTGTTTGACGGGGACCATGAAAAGGTCAAGGCCCTTGACGAAAAAATTGCTCAAAAAATGGGTTTCGACTCTTGCTACCCTGTTGCGGGGCAAACATATCCGCGCAAGCTTGATTCCCAAGTGCTATTCGTTTTGTCCGGCATAGCGCAATCCGCCGCAAAGTTTTCCAACGACATGCGGTTGCTGCAAAACCTCAAAGAGGTTGAAGAACCGTTTGAAAAAAATCAGATAGGCTCCTCCGCCATGGCCTACAAACGCAACCCCATGCGCAGCGAGCGTATCGCCTCCCTTTCAAGGTATATTATAATCGACACACTCAATCCTTGCGTCACTGCCGCCACCCAATGGTTTGAAAGAACATTGGATGATTCCGCCAACAAGCGCATCAGTGTTGCGGAAGCTTTTTTGGCAGCGGATGCGGTGTTGGAACTTTACATTAATGTTGCCGATGGGCTTGTGGTCTACCCCAAGATGATTGAAAAACACCTGCGGGAGGAACTACCCTTCATGGCGACGGAAAACATCATGATGGAAGCGGTCAAGCGCGGCGGCGACCGGCAAGAACTGCATGAAAAAATCCGTACCCACTCCATGGCGGCGGGCAAGATCATAAAAGAAGAAGGCGGCAAAAACGACCTGTCGCAAAGAATTGCCGCAGACGAAGCCTTCGGGATAACAAAAGAGGAGTTGGAAAAGCTGTTGCAGCCGGCCAACTTTGTGGGCAGGGCACCCCGGCAAACACAGGAGTTTATTGAAAACGACGTCCACCCGGTGCTCGAAAAATATGCCGACCTCTTGGGGCTTACAGTTGATATAAAAGTATAAAAAAAGGGCGGGATCAGATTTCTGGAAAAGATTTGGTGTTTGATAGAAAAAAACAAGCTGTATCGAAAAATCTGTGATAACAGGTTTTTGGGCAAATTTTTCAACCGCGAAACAATCAACTATATTTTTTTTGGTGTGTTGACAACCATCATCAGCATTGGCTCTTACGCTGTTTTTCTTCGATTGTTTGAAGCGCGTGGCTGGCTTGCGGGTGAATCCGGTACGCTGGCGGATTTTATGCTCAAACATCCTTGGCTCGAACAAGTCCCGAATTTATCAAAGTCCCTGCGGATTTTTGTTGTCAACACGATTTCCTGGGCCATCTCGGTTGTTTTCGCCTTTATAACCAACAAGCTTTATGTGTTTGAAAGCAAAAGTTGGGCAGGGAAAACCGTGCGGCGGGAAGCGACGGGTTTTGTCGGCGCTAGGGTATTTTCGCTCGCGGCCGAAACGGCTGTGATTGTGTTTTGGGTCAGTGTGTTGGGCGGCAACGAAATTTTCGCAAAAGCTGTCGTGGGACAGATTTTGGTTTTGGTTTTGAACTATCTGTTAAGCAAGCTTGTGGTGTTTAAAAAGGTCAAAAAATAGGATGTTCAACTAAAAAAGCTGCCTGTAAAAACAGGCAGCTTTTTGCGTTAGTTTTCGTGCTTAGCCAACGGGGAAAAAGGGCATGATTGGGACGGGGAAATAGAAGAACTCAATAATCATAATGACAGGTGCGAAGATGAATTCAAAAAATGCGTTGCTGTGTAAAAAGCTCAAAACATGGTCCCAAATGGTTGGGATATAGATATAGTCCGAGGCAAGGAACTCCACAGTCAATTCGGGGCTGAGCGCTCTTTCCGCGGTCGAAAACGAGCCTGCGGCAACAACAAACGTATAGGTTTCATTCGGGTCGAGGATAACGGTGTCAATCAAATAGACGTCCACCCGAACAAAATCAGGGACTTCTTCCATATCAATATCTTCGGGGAGCATGTGGCTGACGTCAGCCATTGTTTCGTCGAAAACCACGGAGCCCAGGCTGTCGTAAAGAGTGCAGGCGAAAGTATCCTCATTAAAAACGGAATACCCCTCAACTGCAAAGTAGAGATAGTTAAGTTGATTATTTCTGTAATCGATATCCACGGAGAAGTAGTCAATGGCATCCGAGCCGGATCCATTTGCAAAGGTGGGGACCAATAGGGTAGTTGCCAAAATAACGGCGAGAAGAACAGAAAGCGATTTTTTAGCGAGTCTTTTCATTTTAATTCCTCCATACAAGTTTTTGGTTTTTGGGTTAGCAGAGTATTACAAATTGATTGCTTTCTTTGTCCGTCGCCCCCCTTCCACACAATAATTTTACCATGCAAAATGATTATAGTCCGACAAAACTATTTTGTCAACAAGCAAAATAAAGATTTATTATATTCAATTATTTAACATCTAAGTTCTCTATATATTTTCTCACATAGGCCATGAAATTATCTTGCTCGGCTATAATTTCGGCCGCGCGTTTGACACAGTTTTCTTGTTCCGATGTGAATTCGGACACCTTTTCTCCCACAACGAACTCCTTGTAGCCGTGGAGCTGTTTTGAGCACCGAGCGGTAAGCTCGTGGAGCATTTCAAAAAGTGCTTTCGGGATAAAGGGGGCGTACCTTTTGATGACTTTGCCGGCAGTTGATATGCTTTCGGCCGCCTTGCGTGCGCGCTCCCCCAACACAGCTGCTTTTTGGGCCGGGTCGCGAGGCAAGGGGTCAAAATCGGTTGGGAAAAGCAGGCTCATATCATCCGTCATGGTCAGCACACTTTCCGAAAGCTCTTGGTAGAGCTTGAACTCACTGTCGAACCTTGCTTTGCTGATATAATTTTTACCGTCTGCCGGCGGGTGGGAAGGCTCTTTTTTCGATATATATTCCGACAGGTCTATTTCATATTCCAGTGTTTTACAGTTGAAATCGCAGTCCAGCCCAATGTCGAACGAGAGCGGGAAGTGTTCACAACAAACAAGTCCTCCGCTATTTTCATCATTTTCGCTGCTTTCACCACTTTTGCCGTCTTTTTCGGGCTCGTGCCGCAGCGTTGCAAAAACAGTGGCGCAACCGGAAAGAGAGATAAGCGACTTTTCAATAGATGCGGTTAAAATTTCGTCTATTTTTACGGCATTGATGCATGTTTCCAAGGATAAATCTAAAAGCTCTTGAGGCAAATTGTCGGTCAAAAAATAATCGTTGATGATGGTTTCAAGCTCTTCAAAAACAATTTGTTTTTCAACCGGCGGTTTAACATAAACGATAACGGGTTTGGCGTCAATAGTTTGGCACAGCAGATTTAGCCGAGCGGTTCTTTTGCTTTGCGCTTGTTTTCTGCCGATAAGTTGAAAATCATAAATTCTTTTTTCGCTATTTTCGCCTTTTTCGCCTTCATTTTCCGCATACAAGTCGGCAATGAAGGGTTCGTCGTTTAAGAGGAACGTCTTTTTGGTTTCGGTCTTAAAGCCTTCTTTTTTTAGTTCGTCATTATATTGCAACATCGTTGCAACATAATAACTCTTATTCAGATAATTGCTGTTCAGCTTCATAAGAACCCACCTCGTGAATAATCAACCCTACAACCCTGTTTGCACCTGTGAAACAGGGTGAAATTATATCGGTCTATTTAGATATTATTGTATCATTAAAAACCGATATTGTAAACTGCGGGTGTATAAATATTTGATAACAGCGGTTAAACAAGGATGGGAACTCCCCGATATACCATATATAGTGTTGAATCCGGTCTGTATAACAGTATATGGGGTGAATAAAAATTACAAGATGCCGATACCTCTTATTTGCTTGTCAATTTTGCCAAAACTTGCGGTCCAAACTACGGAACTGAATGGCTTGCGCGATGTGTGGCACGTCAATTGTTTCGCTGCCTTGTAAATCGGCAACAGTGCGGGCGACGCGCAAGACTTTGTCGTAGGCTCTGGCGGAAAGACCGAGTCTTTCAAACGCTTGTTCAAGCAAAATCATGGCATTGGGTGTCGGTCGGCAAAACTCTTTGGTCAAGGCGGCATCCATACGGGCGTTGCAGGTGATGTCCGTGCCTGCAAAGCGCTTTTGCTGGAGTTTTCTCGCGGCGTTGACCCGTATGCGGATAGCTGCGGAGCTTTCGCTTTTTTCGTCGCTTGCGAGTTTGTCAAAGTCCACGGGTGGCACTTCTACATGAATATCCAGCCTGTCAAGCAAGGGGCCGGAAACTTTGGCGAGGTAACGGGCGGCGGAGCCTTTGGGGCAAGTGCAGTTTTTTGTTGGGTGGCCGAAAAACCCGCACGGGCAAGGGTTCATGGCGCACACAAGCATAATCGAGCAGGGGTAGACGAGCGTGCCGGCAACACGGGAGATGGTGATAATACCGTCTTCCACGGGCTGGCGCATAACCTCCATGGCCTTGCGGGAAAACTCGGGTAGTTCGTCCAAAAACAGCACGCCGTTATGGGCGAGCGAAATTTCCCCCGGGCGGGGGATGGTCCCACCGCCGGAAAGCCCTGCGGGCGATACCGTATGGTGGGGGGAGCGAAAGGGCCTTGCACGGATGAGCGAAACATCCTGTGCAAGGGTGCCGGCGATGGAATAAAGCTTGGTTGTTTCCAAACTTTCCTCAAAGGTCATATCCGGCAGGATAGACGGCAGCCGCTTGGCTAGCATACTTTTGCCGGAGCCCGGCGGGCCGATCATCATCACATTGTGGCCGCCCGCGGCGGCGACTTCCAGGGCGCGGCGGGCTTCAAACTGGCCACGCACATCACAAAAATCCGGCATGTGGGGCGGCAAATCATATTCTGTAAAGTCCTTTGAACAAACCGACTCAATAAATTCGACGCCTTTCAGGTGGTCAATCAGCTGTGCGACGCTCTGCACGGGGTAAACGGCAATACCACGCACCACCGAGCTTTCCGCCGCGTTGGAAGCCGGGATAAAAACGGATTTGATACCGGATTCCTGCGCTTTAATCACCATGGGGAGTGCGCCGTTGACGTGGCGAATTTCACCGTTAAGGGAAAGCTCGCCGATAAAGGCGGCATCTTCTATATGGCAACGCAACTGGCGGCTTGCGATGAGTACGGCGATTAAAATGGGCAGGTCATAAAAGGGGCCTTCCTTGCGCTTGTCCGCCGGGGCAAGGTTGATGGTAATGCGGCTGACAGGGTAATTGTGACCGCCGTTTTTCATGGCAGAATGCACGCGGTTGCGCGCCTCGCTCACCGACGTGTCCGGCAGGCCCACAACATCAAAACGAGGCAGCCCTTGTGTCAGGTCCGCCTCCACTTCCACCATGTACGATTCCAGCCCGTAAAGTCCCATACTATTTACGCGTGCAAACATTCATTTTGTCCCCTTATTTAAATAATCACAGAATAATACTTAGATTAACACAACAAAGCAGAAAAGGAAATAGAAAAAAGCTAAACAAACTGGTCAAACTGAAAATTATCGGGTATAATTGTTTCAATGTTCCGATATAAAGGAGTACGCAATGCCTCAAACACTAAAACACAGCAATACCGAACTGTTAAAACTTTTTTTCCCTTATGCCAAAAAATACAAAGGGTTGTTGGCACTGGACCTTTTTTGTGCGTCTTTGACAACCATCTGTGAGCTTATCCTTCCGCTTATCGTCAGGAACATCACTGACGCCGGCATCAACGATGTTGCGTCCCTAACGATTAGGCGTATTGGTTCGATCACGGCTTTTTACCTTTTCCTGCGCTGCATAGATGCCGCGGCGAACTACTTTATGGCCTCGGGCGGTCATATAATGGGCGCAAAAATCGAAACCGATATGCGCAACGACCTCTTTTCGCACCTGCAGACGCTCTCTTACTCGTTTTACGACAACACAAAGGTTGGTCAGCTGATGTCCCGCGTGACGACCGACTTGTTTGATATATCCGAGTTTGCCCACCATCTGCCGGAAGAGCTTTTTATCACCATTATCAAGATAACCGTCAGTTTTGCCATCTTTGCTTCCATGAATATTTGGCTGGCGCTGACGGTGTTCGCGGTTTTGCCGGTAATGTATATGCTAACCCGAACCACCAGGCGGAAGATGAAGGACGCGTTTAAAGAGGCGCGCAACCAACTTGGTGAAATTAATGCCGTGACGGAAGACAGCCTTTTGGGCATTCGCGTAGTTAAATCCTTTGCCAACGAAGAGGCGGAAAAAGATAAGTTTGAAATAGGCACAAGAAAGTTTTTATCAATCAAGCGCAACAGTTATAAATACATGGCGGGCTTCCACACAACCATGCGGATGTTTGACGGCGTGATGTATATTTTAATTGTAGCCGTCGGCGCGGTTTTTATGTCCAAAGGCTTGACGACGCCGGGCGACTTTACCGCAAGCTTGCTGTTGGTTGCAACGCTTCTGGGGTCCATACGCCGCGTGGCGGATTTTAGCGAGCAATTTTACCAGGGGACAACGGCACTTGACCGCTTTGCGGAAGTGATGGATGAAATTCCGGATGTTAAGGACAATGAAAATGCGACGCCACTTGAAGAGGCTCAGGGCGAAATTGAGTTTAAAAATGTCAGCTTTACCTACCCGAGCACATCAAAACCGGTGCTTGAAAACTTGAATTTACATATCCCACCCGGTGGTAATGTAGCCATCGTGGGTCCTTCCGGCGGCGGTAAAACAACGCTGTGCAATTTAATCCCGCGTTTTTATGATGTATCCCAAGGCGAAATCCTTTTGGACGGCAGGAATATAAAAGATATTACATTAAAGTCTCTGCGCTCTCATATCGGGGTTGTTCAGCAGGATGTCTACTTGTTTTCCGGCACGGTGTATGACAACATAGCCTATGGCAGGCAAAACGCTACAAGGCAAGATGTGGAGGCCGCGGCCGTGAAGGCGGGCGCTAACGACTTTATTATGCAACTGCCCGACGGCTATGAAACCTATGTCGGCGAGCGCGGCACAAAGCTTTCCGGCGGGCAAAAACAGCGAATATCCATTGCCCGCGTATTTTTAAAAGACCCGCCGATTTTGCTTTTGGACGAGGCGACCTCTTCCCTTGATAACGAGAGTGAACGGATTGTTCAGCAGTCGCTCGAACGCCTAGCCAAGGGCAGAACCACCTTAACCATTGCCCACCGCCTAACCACCATTCGCAACGCCAACGAGATTTTGGTGCTCACGGAGGACGGCATTGCAGAGCAGGGCAGCCATAAGTTATTAATAGCGAAAAAGGGTCTTTACTGTGAGCTATATAATATGTATAGTGTTGATTAGCTGAGAAGCAATAGTAGAGCGATGGAGAAGCAATGGAGAAGCGATTGGAGAACGAAGAGACACATCGCCTACCGGAACCGTAACTCCTATGCTTATCAACTGCTTCCCGCGGCGCAGCCGCACTTCTCAACGTCTTCTCAAAAATGTTAAACGAAAGGGTTGTACCAATATGTTAAAAAATATATCCCCCATTCTTTCCCCGGAGCTGTTGAAAACATTGATGGAAATGGGGCATGGTGATGAAATCGTTATCGGCGACGGTAACTTTCCGGCGGCTAGCGTTGCGCAAAGGCTCATACGGGCGGACGGTCACGGTGTGCCGGTTTTGCTGGATGCGATATTAAAACTTTTCCCCCTGGATACCTATGTTGACTGCCCTGTGGCAGTCATGGACAACGGTGACAGCGCGAACCCGCCGGCCATTTGGGCAAAATATACGCAGGTTATCTTTGATAATGAGGGTGACAAAGGGATAGAGAAGGTCGAACGCTTTGATTTTTATGAGCGGGCAAAAAAGGCGTATGCGGTTGTGGCGA
>CAZMSM010000024.1:25868-27884 GCA_964568955.1 uncultured Eubacteriales bacterium
TGCGGGCACGACACACAAGCGGCACTTACCGCCATACCGAGTGCCGAGAAAAATTTTGCCTTTATCAGCAGCGGCACTTGGTCGCTTTTCGGCACGGAGCTTGACGAGCCGATTGTCAACGAAAAGTCCATCAAAATGAATGTGACCAACGAAGGTGGTTACGGTTACTCCATCGGCTTCCTTAAAAACATCATCGGCCTTTGGCTTATTCAAGAAAGCCGCCGCCATTGGAACCGCCACGGCGGGGATTACAGCTATGCCGATTTGGAGCGACTGGCACTGGAGGCGGAACCCTTCAAGTGTTTTATCAACCCCGATGCGCCGGAGTTTGTCCCGCACGGCAACATTCCCGAGCGGATTCGCACATTCTGCAAAAACACCGGCCAGCCCGTACCGCAGAGTATTGGCGAAGTGGTGCGGTGTATCTACGAGAGCCTTGCCATGAAATATAGGTTAACCTTTGAAAACCTGATGGACTGTACCGGTAAAAATTACCCTGTCATCCATGTTATCGGTGGCGGCACCAAAGACACCTTGTTGTGCCAAATGACGGCAAACGCCTGCAACCGCAAGGTTTTGGCGGGACCTGTCGAAGCAACGGTGCTCGGCAACATCGCCGTACAGCTTTTGGCGACACATGCAATACCGAGCATAGCCAAGGCCAGGGAAATCATCGCACACAGCGGTGGCGTTAAAGAATACTTGCCAAAGGACACGGCACAATGGGCACAGGCATACCAAAGAGCGCTTGATATAATCGTGTAGCAACGATATTAAATTTAAGTTAAAATATAATAAAATAGAAACGAAGACAAAAAGACAAAATGAAAGGAAAGATAGTATGTACAGAGCAAAAATAGGAATCCGACCGATTATTGATGGGCGCTGGGGTGGCGTGCGCGAAGGGTTGGAAGAAAAGACCATGGCAATGGCCAAAGCCGCTAAAGAATTGATTGAGGCAAATGTATTTTATTCCGACGGCGCTCCCTTTGAGTGCGTAATATCCCCCTGCACCATCGGCGGCGGCGCCGAAGCGGCAAAGTGCGCGGAGTTTTTCTCCACACAAAACGTGTGCGCCACCTTGTCCGTCACCCCTTGTTGGTGTTACGGCAGCGAAACGATGGATTTAGACCCCCTGACCATCAAAGCAGTGTGGGGCTTTAACGGCACGGAACGCCCCGGTGCAGTATACCTTGCCGCCGTTATGGCAGCACATGCCCAAAGAGGCTTGCCTGCGTTTTCCATTTATGGCAGAGATGTGCAGGATTTGAACGACAACTCCGTCCCCGCCGATGTGGAAGAAAAAATTCTTCGCTTCGCCCGTGCCGCAGCGGCAGTCGGCCAGATTAAAGGCAAGGCCTATGTCGGCATCGGCTCCGTTTGCATGGGGATTGCAGGGTCCTATTGCGACGCCGACTTTATGCAAAAGTATTTCGGTTTACGTGCGGAATGGGTGGACATGATAGAAGTCAGCCGCAGGGTGGAGCTTGGCATTTATGACCATGAAGAATTCAAAAAGGCGCTTGCCTGGGCCAAAGAGAATTGCCCCGAGGGCTTTGATAAAAACACCGAAAAAAAATCGCGTGAGCGCAAGGATTGGGAATGGGAATTCGTCATCAAAATGACGCTCATTTGCCGCGATATTCTTATCGGCAACGAAAAACTCAATGACGTAAAGCCGCAAGGGGATGAAGCAAAATATACCGGCCCGAAGGACGGTTGGCATGAGGAAGCACTCGGGCGCAACGCCATTTTAGGCGGCTTCCAAGGTCAACGCATGTGGACAGACTTTATGCCCAACTGCGACTTTACCGAGGCCATCCTCAACTCTTCCTTTGACTGGAACGGCAAAAAAGAGCCCCTCACTTTCGCTACCGAAAACGACGGACTCAACGGACTTTCTATGTTAGCCGGCAAACTGCTTACCGGTACGGCCAGTGTGTTTGCCGATGTGCGTACCTATTGGAGCCCCGAGGCTGTGGAGCGCGTTACCGGTGTAAAACCGGACGGACTTGC